>VMCO01000057.1 GCA_008081325.1 Flavobacteriaceae bacterium | reverse complement strand
ATATTGTTTTGGATGTTTTAAAGTATTGATAGAACCAAAAAATGTTATTGATTTGGCAATTCCTTATTTAGAAATAGTCGCTGCATCATTAATTCCTCTACTTATGTTTCAATCTTTGAAACAATATAGTGATGGACTATCACTAACTGCCAACCCTATGTACGCAACTATTTTAGCTAATATTATCAATGTAGTGGTAAATTACATTCTAATTTTTGGAAAATTTGGTTTTCCGGCTATGGGCATTATAGGAGCAGCAATTGGCACTCTGATTTCTAGGATTATAATGTTTTCTTTTTTATTCTTTTTACTTTACAAGAAAGAGATAATTAAAAACTATATCAAAGACTTGGTAAGATTTATCATTAATAAATCTATGATAAAAAAAATACTATCTCTGGGTTTTCCCACCTCCCTTCAAATGTTATTTGAAGTTGGAATTTTTACCTCTGCAATTTGGTTAAGTGGATTACTAGGCGAAATTACACAGTCTGCAAATCAAATTGTTTTAAATATATCATCAATGACTTTTATGATTGCTAGTGGTTTAGGTGTTAGCGCTGCCATAAGATCTGGAAATCAAAAGGGATTAGAAAATTATAGGGAGCTAAAAAGAATTTCACTATCTATTTTATTATTAGGAGTCTTCTTCGCATTTATCTTCTCTTTATTAATATTTATTTTCAGAGAGTACCTTCCATACATATATATAGATATTACAGACGTATATAACTATGAAAAAAACATTTTAATCGTTGAAAAGTCTGCAAAGCTATTCATTATAGTTGCTTTATTTCAGCTTTTTGATAGTGCTCAAGTAATTATTTTGGGAGCTTTAAGAGGCATGCAAGATGTAAAAATTCCTACGGTAATTGTTTTTATTGCATATTGGATTGTTGGTTTCCCAATTAGTTTTTACTATGGAGATATTGATAAGTTTCAGGAAACTGGAATTTGGATTGGATTGCTTTGTGGTCTTTTATTTTCTGCTGTTTTTCTATATTTAAGATTTAATTTTTTAGCTAATAAAAAAATTAAAAATGTTGGATAGAATAAAACAAATAGATACTGAATTACTAATCTTTCTTAATAACCTAGGAAATGAATCCTGGGATCCTATTTGAATTGAAATAAAGGATAAGTTATAATTTCTTTATTTATTTCTTTTATTAATATTTTTATTGATCAATTCACTAATCTGGTCAAGGATTTTACACAAAGATTAAGACCTTGCAGGTTAGATGAATTACAAAATTTATTAAGAGACATAGATATAAGATGCGGAAAGTATGGTTTTTTTTCAGCACATGCTGCAAACTCAATCTCTGTATCTGTTTTTATACTTAACTGTGTAAATGAATCTGTAAAAAAGTTCCTTAAGCCAATATTAATTTTATGGGTTTTATTTTTTTCTTACTCGAGAATTTATTTAGGTGTTCATTATCCTCTTGATACAATCTTTGGATTAACTTTTGGTTTATTGTCCGGATATTTATTTACCTGTATATATAACCATTTTAAATCTCAGAAATTATTTTTTGACTAGCTTCAAAAACAGAAATTTCCTGATCTTCTATTTGCTGTATTAATTTTTCTAATTTATTATTAACTGATTTTCTTTTAAAAAATGACATTCTTAAAGATTCATCAATTACTTTAAGTAAGTTAGATTTACTTTGTTTTATTCTGTTTTCAAAAAAATAATTATTCTTCTTAGTTAGATATATATATTGGTTAATAGAGTTCCAAATATTATCTAAGCCTTCGTTATTTATGCTGCTACAGGTTAAAACTTCCGGCTTCCAGTTAGACTTTTTATTTGGAAAAAGTTGCAGTGCGAGCTTAAATTCATTTTTAGCTTTTATAGATTCTTCTATATTATCTCCGTCACATTTATTGATAACTATCAAGTCTGACATTTCTATTATTCCTCTCTTAATCCCTTGAAGTTCATCTCCAGACCCTGCAATTTTCAATAAAAGAAAAAAATCTACCATATCTGCTACACTAATTTCATTTTGTCCAACTCCAACGGTTTCAATTAGTATTACTTCATAGCCAGCTGATTCACATAAAAAAATTGTCTCAGGTGTATTTTTTCCTACTCCTCCTTGGAAGTTTGAGGCTGGACTAGGTCTTATAAACACATTTTTCTTAGCAGAGAGTGTTTCCATTCTTGTTTTATCTCCTAAAATGCTTCCTTTAGTAGATCTACTGGATGGATCAATTGTTAAAACTGCTAATTTAATTCCAAGATCACTTAGATAATTTCCAAATGACTCTATGAATGTGCTTTTACCTGCACCTGGAACTCCAGTAATTCCGATTCTGATGGTATCCTTTTTATCAAGTTTAAGATTGGATAATATTTTATTCGAAAGAATTTTGTCCGATTCAATATTGCTTTCGGAAAGAGTTATAGCTTTAGACAGCGCCGTAATATTCCCTTTTTTAATTTTATCGCAAATTTCATTAGGGTCAATATTTCTTTTTGTTTCCATGATTAGATTAGATGTTTTCTGTAATCAACCATTCACCGCTTTCGATTAATTTTTCTGCATGCTTATACTTTAGTGTTTTACTTTCACCGTTTTTAATATTTTTCACTGTAACCTTATCATTTCTACCAACTTTTGGTTTAGTTCTTACGATTGTTTCAACTTGAGTATTTTGTTGCTGATTAGTAATTGCTCTATTTCTTCTTCTAAGTTCCTCAGTATTGGGTATTTCATCCTTTGAAGTATTCACCTTTAAAGGTTTTCTAGAGCCTGCTTCCTGAATGTTCTTATTACTATCAGTTGAAATTTCAGCTTTGAATAAAAATGATAATATTTCTTTATTTACAGAGTCTATAAGTGTTTTAAATAATTCAAAAGCTTCAAACTTATAAATAAGTAGGGGGTCTTTTTGTTCATGTACAGCAAGTTGAACAGACTGTTTAAGTTCATCCATTTTTCTGAGATGAGTTTTCCATGAGTTATCCAAAATGGCTAAAGATATATTCTTTTCAAAATCAGTTATCAGTTGATTTCCATCAGATAGATAAGCTTTTTCCAAATCAGTAATTACTTGTAATTTTTTTATTCCATCGGTAAATGGGACAACTATTCTTTTAAACTTTTCTCTTTGTTTTTCGTAAACATGTTTTATAACTGGAAAGGCTAGTTTTGCGTTATTTTCAATTTTATTTAAATAATGAGAAAGAACAACTTTATAAATCTTTTCTGTTATTTCTTTTTCTGACATTGTTTCAAATAAGTCTGAATTTAAATCAGTAGTAATAGAAAAATATTTAATCAACTCAAACTCAAAGTTTTTAAAATCATTAGTTGCTTTGTTGTCAAAAACAATATTTTCACAGGTATCATATATCATATTTGATATATCAATTCTTAATCTTTCTCCAATTAATGAATTGTTTCTTCTTCTGTATATGACTTCTCTTTGAGCATTCATTACATCATCATACTCAAGCAATCTTTTTCTTATTCCAAAATTATTTTCTTCAACCTTTTTTTGTGCTCTTTCTATTGAGTTTGTAATCATAGAATGTTGTATAACCTCACCTTCTTCTAAACCCATCCTATCCATCATTTTTGCGATTCTTTCAGTACCAAAAAGTCTCATTAGATTATCTTCTAATGAAACGTAAAACTGAGAACTTCCAGGGTCACCTTGCCTACCTGACCTTCCCCTAAGCTGCCTGTCAACTCTTCTAGAATCATGTCTTTCAGTTCCAATAATTGCCAATCCACCATTTCCTTTAACGATTTCAGAAAGTTTAATGTCAGTACCACGACCAGCCATATTAGTTGCTATAGTAACCTGTCCAGGTTTTCCTGCTTCAGCTACAATATCAGATTCCTTTTTATGAAGCTTTGCATTTAATATATTATGAGGAATTTTTCTAATTTTCAACATTCTTCCAAGAAGTTCACTAATTTCAACAGAGGTAGTACCTATTAGGACAGGTCTGCCAGATCTTGATAAATCAGTAACCTCATCGATAACAGCATTATATTTTTCTCTTTTGGTTTTATAAACAAGATCTTCTCTGTCATCTCTTTGGATTGGTCTGTTTGTAGGAATTTCCATTACATCTAGTTTGTAAATTTCCCAAAACTCACCAGCTTCAGTGATTGCTGTTCCAGTCATCCCTG
>VMCO01000120.1 GCA_008081325.1 Flavobacteriaceae bacterium | reverse complement strand
CACTTTAATGGAAACTATCAACCTTTGCGATAATGCAGACTTTCCTGTCAAAGTTAGAAAAGGTTCAAGAATACTAGGCATAGATCCAGGTAAAAAAAATGTTGGTATATCTATAAGTGATCCTAATCAAAAAATTGCAACTCCTTTAAAAATTATCGTTATAAAAAAATTTAAAAAATTTATTGAAGATCTAAATCAAGTAATTTTAGATTATGAGATCAAAGGTATTGTAATTGGAAATCCAATTAATATGGATGGTTCATTGGGTCCAAGATCCCAATCAGCAAAAGATTTTGCACAAAATATTTCAAAAGTTACAAACTTGCCTATCACTTTATGGGACGAGAGGTTATCAAGCGAAGGTGCTTTTAATTTAATGGGTGAATTAGACATTAATTCATCAAAAAAAACAGAAAAATTAGATCAACACGCAGCTGCCTTCATCCTTCAAGGGTACTTGGATTTTTTAAACAAATAGCTTGCTTAATTAAAGAAATAAGCCTATAGGACTGGTTTTAATGGCTTTATTCAAAACTAAACAAGCTGTTAAATACGAAAAGAAACACCTGTTAGGTATTCAAGATTTATCTATTCCGGAAATTGTTCACATTCTTAATGAAAGTCAGTCATTTGTTGAACTTAATAGAAAAGAAAACAAAAAATTAAGTTTACTCAAAGGTAAAACTCAAATTAATTTATTTTTTGAAAGTTCGACAAGAACTTTGTCATCATTCGAGCTTGCGGGTAAACGCCTTGGCGCTGATGTAATGAATATGAACGTTTCAAATTCAGCAATAAAAAAAGGTGAAACATTAATTGACACTGCGATGACACTAAATGCAATGCATCCAGATATTCTTGTAATAAGACATGGTGACTCTGGAGCTGCAAATCTTTTATCTAGAAAAGTTAATTGTTCTGTAATCAATGCAGGTGATGGTTGGAGAGAGCACCCTACTCAAGCTCTGTTAGATGCTATGACAATTAAAATGAAAATAGGAAAAATTGAAGGTTTAAAAATTGCAATTTGTGGTGACATCATGCACTCAAGAGTAGCTCGATCAAATATTTATTTACTCACTATGATGGGAGCAGAAGTTAGAGTCATTGCTCCAAGTACTCTAATGCCAAAAGATGTAAGTCAATTTGGAGTTAAGGTTTATACTAACATGGAAGATGGTCTTAAAGATGTAGATATTATTATGATGCTAAGAATGCAATTAGAAAGAATGGATGGCTCTTATATTCCTTCTACTCGAGAATATTATGAATTTTTTGCTCTTGATTATAAAAAAATAAAACATGCAAAAGATAATGCTCTAATTATGCATCCTGGTCCAATGAACAGAGGTATTGAAATAGATGCAACTTTAGCTGATGATATAAACAGAAGTATAATTGTTCAACAAGTTGAAATGGGTGTTGCGGTTAGAATGGCATGCTTAAAAATTCTAATGGAGAATCAATTATGAAATCAGCAATTATCAATGCAAGAATAATTGATACGAAAAATAATATTGATGAAACTGGTGGAATTTTAATTAATGAAAAAGGTTTAATAGAGAGTTGTGGTAAAAAAGTTACAAAAGATAATATTGGCGATGCTAAAGTTTATGATTGTACAAACAAATTAGCAATTCCGGGAATTGTTGATGGAAGAGTTTTTGCAGGTGAGCCAGGATTTGAATATAAAGAAAATTATAGAACTTTAAGTCAAGCTGCAATTTCTGGTGGTGTTACATCTGTTATAACAATGCCAAATACAAATCCAATAATTGATAATGTTTCAACTTTTGACTTCATAAAAAGAAGAGCAAGAGATAAATCTCTAATCAAAATACATTCTCTTGCATCATTAACAAAAAATATTGAGGGTAATGAAATCACAGAATTTGGTTTGCTTAAATTAAACGGTGCAGTAGGTTTTACTGACGGAATAAAGTGTGTTCAAAAAAACGATGTTATGGACAAAATTTTTAATTATGGAAAAAATCAAGATGCTTTGATTGTACAATTTCCGCAAGATAATGAACTATCAAAAAATGGTGTAATTAACGAAAGTCTTATTGCCACAAAATTAGGCTTAAAGGGCATACCTGACTATGCAGAACATGTGATCATTGAGAGAGATTTAAGATTATTAAGCCAGTATAATTCAAAATATCATATTTCATTGCTATCATCGGGTAAATCACTTGAAATAATTAATGAGTGGAAAAACAAAAAGTTAATTTTTACAACAGGCGTATCGATTAATCATTTATCTTTAAATGAAAATGATATTGGTGAATTTAAAACATTCTTAAAATTATCTCCGCCTCTTAGAAAAGAACAGGATAGAATTAATTTAATTGAGGGTGTTAAAAATGGAATTATAGACATAATAGTTTCTGATCATAAGCCTGAGGATGAAGAGTCAAAAAGACTCACTTTCCAAAAATGCGCAACTGGAGCATCTGGAATTGAAACTTTTTTATCTTTAGCTCTTGAGCAATATCACAATGGAAACTTGGATCTTAAAACCATTATTAGATGTGTCACTGAAAACCCAGCAAAAATATTCGGGATTAACGCTGGATCATTGGAAAAAGGTATGCCTGCGGATATTGCGATTTTAGATTTAGATAAGCCATGGGTGGTTAAAAGAGAAAATATTCAATCTAAATCTAAAAATACAGCCATTGAAGACAAAAAACTTCAAGGCAAAGTAGAAAAAACTTTTTTAAATGGAAAATTGGTTTTTGAAATCTAATGGATATTTTAATTATTATTTCATATTCATATTTACTTGGTAGCATCCCCTTTGGTTTGATTTATTCAAAAATTGCGGGTCTTGGGGATGTAAGAAATATTGGCTCAGGAAATATTGGCGCAACAAATGTACTTAGAACTGGAAATAAACAAGTTGCTGCATACACACTTTTATCAGATATAGCTAAAGGCAGCATTGCAGTTTTGATTACAAACAAATTTTTTTCAGAATATGCTTTGTTATCTTTTTTAATTGTTTATTTAGGACATATATTTCCAATTTGGTTGAAGTTTAAAGGGGGGAAAGGTGTGGCAACTTTTATTGGCGGAATTTTAATTATTAATTATGTTCTTTGTTTAGTTTTTTTAATAACCTGGGCTGTAGTTGCAAAAGTTTTTAAAATCTCATCTCTCTCAGCAATTGTAGGGTTTATTGTTACCTTGTTAACAGCATTTGTTTTGTATGATCAAAACCTCTCTCTACTAATGTTTTTCTTTACTGTTTTTAGTATTTATACTCATAGAGATAACATCAAAAGAATTGTATCAGGTGAAGAAAGTAAAATAAAAACTAAATAAAAACACCATTTTCTTACTTTTAAGAAACATTAAATTGACAATTCAATAAATATTTGAGACTAAATTTTTTCTATGAATTTAGTAATTGTTGAAAGTCCTGCAAAAGCTAAAACTATAAACAAATATCTTGGTGAAAATTATATTGTTTTAGCTAGTTATGGACATGTAAGAGACCTTCCTTCAAAAAATGGTTCTGTAGATACAGATAATAATTTTAATATGACTTGGGAAATTGATCCCGGTTCTAAAAAACCACTTAAAGAAATTTATGATGCTGCAAAAGATGCAAAAAAAATTATTCTAGCAACTGACCCTGATCGTGAAGGAGAAGCTATTGCCTGGCATGTTAAAAATATATTAGATGACAAAAAATTACTAAAAGACAAAAAAGTAGAAAGAGTTGTTTTTAATGAAATTACAAAAAAGGCTGTGCAAAATGGGATTGATAACCCAAGAGAAATAAATACTGAGCTTGTAGATGCCTATATGGCGCGAAGAGCTTTAGATTATTTAGTAGGTTTTAATATTTCACCAATCTTATGGACAAAGTTGCCTGGATCTAAATCTGCAGGACGTGTCCAATCTGTTGCGTTAAAACTAATTGTAGAAAGAGAAAATGAAATTGAACTTTTTAAACCAGAGGAGTACTGGAGTATTCAGTCATTTTTTAAAAATAAAGAAAATAAAGATTTAAATTCAAAAATCACATTGTTTAAATCTGAAAAAGTTAATAAATTTTTTTTTAAAAATGAAAGTCAAACAAAATCAGCAGTAGATGAAATCAAGAAACATAATTATAAAATAACTCAAATTGAAAAAAAGCCTTACAAAAGAAATCCTTATG
>VMCO01000162.1 GCA_008081325.1 Flavobacteriaceae bacterium | reverse complement strand
TATAGCCTTGATGATGCTTAGAATGATGGATTTCCATTGTTCTAGCATCAATATAGGGTTCTAAAGCATCGTATGAATATTTTAATTTCGGTAAACTAAAGCTCATTTTAATTATATTTTATTGTCCAAATTTACAATAAAAAATTTATCAAAAATCAACAAGTATCGTTAACTTGTATTTTTGATGATCTCAACAAACCACTTTAATATTTATAACGCTTCAGCTGGAACTGGAAAGACATTCAGTATGGTAAGAGATTATCTTATTCTTTTATTTAAATC
Organism: Flavobacteriaceae bacterium; assembly: GCA_008081325.1. Classification (GTDB taxonomy): domain Bacteria; phylum Bacteroidota; class Bacteroidia; order Flavobacteriales; family Flavobacteriaceae; genus MED-G13. Next base: position 3,893 of record VMCO01000162.1, on the reverse strand, counting down.
ACAAAATTTAGATCTATACAAGAATATTCTGGCAATAACATTTACAAATAAAGCCGTCAACGAAACAAAAGGGAGAATTGTTAAATACCTTATTAGTTATTCAAATTATGTTGATCCTGATGAGGTAATGATTGAAGAAATTTCGAAAGCAACAAAATTGAACAGGGAAGATATATTTTATAAATCAAGTCAAATATTAAAAAATCTTCTAAAAAATTATAGTTCATTTGAAATATCTACCATAGATAAGTTTACTCAAAAAATAGTTAGAAATTTTACCTACGAATTGGGAATTGATTCTAAATATGAAATTGAACTAGATCAAAACGAAGTAATTAATAAAGCGATTGACAATCTCATTTCTAAAATTGAAATAAACGATGAAAGGTCAAAAAATATTTTAAACTTTTCATCAGAGAAAACACAAAGTGACAAGAGTTGGGATATTACATATGATCTAAAAGAAATAGCCAAATTAATTTTCAATGAAAATAATTTTTCAGAGCTAGATTCGCTAAAAGAATTCAATGTCGAAGAATTTGAATTATGGAAAAAACAGTTAAGATCAAAAAATGAAATACTTAATTCTGAAGTAAAAAATCTTGGTAAAAAAGCAATTCAAATTATTGATGAAAAAGGAATAAGTCATGACAGTTTTTTAAGAAATACTATTCCAAATCATTTTTATAAGATTTCAAAAAGTGAATTTGACAATCTATACAACAATCAAATAGAAAATAATTTAATTGATGGAAATTTATATCCAAAAAGAATTTCAGAAAAAGACAGAAAAAATATTGAAGAAATTAAAATAAAATTATTAGAAATATACAGAAATTGTAAGTCAAAAATTTTTGATATTAAGCTGTTTGAAAACATATTAAACAATCTCTCCCCACTCTCAATTTTAAGTGAAATAAAAAAAGAAATTGAGCTTTTAAAAAAAGAAGAAAATTTCATGTTAATTTCAGAATTCAATAAGCTCGTAAACGAAGAAATTAAAAATCAACCAGCCCCTTTTATTTATGAAAAAATAGGAACAAAATTCAGTCATTTTTTTATTGATGAATTTCAAGACACATCCAAACTACAATGGGAAAATTTAAAACCACTTTTAGAAAATTCGTTATCATCTGATAACTCGTCTTTAACACTAGCTGGAGATCCTAAACAATCTATATATAGATGGAGAGGTGGAGATGTAGATGGATTTATGAAACTGTTAGAAAAGGAATCTCCTTTTTTTTGTGAAAAAAATACAATAAACCTGAATACAAATTTTAGAAGTTCCGAAGAAATTATACATTTTAATAATTTACTATTTAGGCATATTTCAGAATTATACAGCGATAATTATAAGTTGTCTAAAATTTTAAATTTTCCTAAACAAAATTCATTTAAAAAAGATAGAGGGTATGTGAATTTGAAATTTTATGACAGAAAAAGTAAAATCAAAACACAGGATTATTACAATAACGAAATACTATCAAATATTAATCATTTGATATCAAGAGGGTTTACATTCCAAGACATATGTATTATTGTAAGAAAGAAGAAAGAAGGGGTTTTAATTGGAGATTATTTAACAGAAAATAAAATCCCAATTATTTCGTCTGAGGTTTTAAATCTTTCGTCAAGCTCAGAGGTTATTTTTATTATTAATTTGATTTGCTATCATATTGAAAATTCTGACTTTAATAAAGTTAACTTTTGTAAATCTTTGTGTGAATTAAATTTTGTTAATCTGAAAAGAGAAGATTTTTTAATTGAAATTTTAGAAAAGGATTATTCCGAAATAAAACAATATATCACAATTGATGGATTTGATTTTGAGTTCAACAATCTAAACAAAACATCTATTTATGAAGCTATAGAATATATCATAGACAGTTTTGGACTTTTAAAAGAAAGCAATTCATATATTCAGTTTTTTCTAGACTTTACTTTAGATTACTCTAATAAATTTCAGACTGGTTTAAGTGAATTCGTTGAATATTTTGAAGAAAAAAAGGAAAAATTAAATATTATTAATCCTCAAGGAATAAACGCAGTTGAAATAATTACTATTCATAAATCAAAAGGTTTAGAGTTTCCAATAGTTATTTATCCATATGCAGATATTAATATCAAAGGGGACCTGAATCCTAAAACATGGATTAATTTAAAAAACAGTAAAGATATTAGTTTAAAAAAATCCTTAGTGAATATAAACAAGGATTTAGAAAAAATTGACAACAATTTATATAATAACTATCGCTGGAAATTAGAGATTGATAATATCAACCTGTTGTATGTAGCGCTTACAAGAGCAAAAAAAGAACTTTATATAATTTCAGAAAAAAATTTAGATAGTAGGGGTAATGAAAAAACAAATTATTTTTCTGGGATTTTTATAAGTTATTTAAAGAATATCGGGGTTTGGAAAGATACGGAATGTTCTTACGAATTTGGTGTTAAGGATGTAAACAAAATAAAAAATCTTCCTTCGAAAAACATAACGCAGGAAATGGTTGAAGTGAATTCTCGGTTAAAACAAAACATAATAATTAATTCAAAAAATACCAATTCTTGGATTAATGAATTTGATAGTGCTCAAGAAGAAGGACATGTTTTTCATCAAATTATGGAGGAAATTAAATCAGAAAAAGACATAATATTTGCTCTAAATAGATTTTATGAACTAGGTTTCATCAGTCTAGATATTAAGAAAGTTTATGAAAAAAAGATTTTTGAAATTATAAACCATCCTGATTTAAAGAAATATTATAACAATAATTTAGTGAGTTATAATGAGAGAGAAATAATTTCAAAAAATGGATATGTTGTGATTCCTGACAGATTAGTTTTTTTAACTGACCTTGATTTAGTAATCATTGATTATAAGACTGGAGCTGAAGATATATCTCACGTAAATCAATTAGAAAAATATCAGGCTATGCTGGAAGAAATGGATTTTAATGTGAATAATAAAATCATCGTATATATAGCAGAAAAAATAAAAATCAAGTTTTGTTAGTGATTTACCTCTAACATACATGATATTATAATGTCAATAATATTATCACTACTTTCGTTTATGTTAATGTATTTTTGGTAAAAATTTAAAATTATGAAAAAAATTTACTCTCTATTCATAGCCTTAACTATGATTTTTGGGCTTACAACACTTCAAGCTCAGGATAAAGAAAACCCATGGCAAATCAGTTTTGGAACCAATGCCGTTGATGTTGAAGCAGACACTAATACATCAATTACGGAGTTTTTTAATATTGATGGGAACTGGAATGTGTCAAAGTCTCCTATTTCTATGTTTTCTGTCTCAAAGTATGTAGGTGGAAATTTCTCATTTGGAATTGGTGCTTCTTTTAATAGTATTAGTAAGTATGCAACAGGACTTGAAAGGTCTGATGTAACAAATGATTATTTCTCGATTGATGCAATGCTAAAGTATGATCTATCTGATCTTTTATCTGTTAAAGTTTTAGGCACTACATTTGAACCTTTTGTCGGAGTTGGCCCTGGGTGGACTACTTTTAGTAATCAAGATGGGTTAACCGCTAATTTTTCTTTAGGGGTTAATTATTGGCTAACAGAAACTTTTGGAGTTGTAGCAATGTCAGAATATAAACATAATCTTGCTGACATAGATGAAAGCATTATGCTTGATGAAGGCGGAACGATGCGTTGGTCATTAATGTTTGTGATTAAATTCGGAAAATCTGAATAAAATTCAATAATAGAGTTTTTCACTGTTTTTTCTTAAAAATCACTACATTTACAGAGAAATCCGTATTTTTGCGGAAAATATTAAATAGTAAATAAAAAATTATGAAAAAATTTTACTCTCTATTCATAGCCTTAACTATGATTTTTGGGCTTACAACACTTCAAGC
>VMCO01000191.1 GCA_008081325.1 Flavobacteriaceae bacterium | reverse complement strand
GCATGTGGAGAAATTGATATTATGGAACATTGGGGACATGATCCCACGGTCATTGCTGGTTCAATTCATACTCCAATGAGTCATGGAGACACATGGACAAATGGACATACAAATGTATATGATTACAATGAAGAATTTCATATATATTCAATTGACTGGAACGAAAATAGAATTCAATTCTTCGTTGATGATGTACTTTATTATACATACAATCCGTCTCCTAAGGATTCAGAAAACTGGCCTTTCAATCAGGAGATGTTTTTTATATTAAATGTTGCTATGGGTGGTCATTGGTTTGATATAGACCCTCAGTTTACCGAATCAACTATGGAAGTTGATTACATAAGAATTTACCAATAATAATCATGAAAAAAATAATTTATTTTCTATTTGTTATACTATTTATAACATCATGTCAAAATTCTAATCTCAATGAAAAAGAACAATTTATTGAAGATTTAATTTCAAAGATGACTTTAGCTGAAAAGGCTGGTCAAATGAATCAATATAATGGTTTCTGGGATGCTACAGGACCTATGCCAGAAGGTGATTATCAGAAGAAAAGATATAACGAATTAAAAAATGGTCAAGTCGGTTCAATGCTGAATGTAATAGGAGTCGATGAAATAAGAGCGTTGCAAAAAATTGCAGTTGAAGAAACTCGTTTAGGTATACCTCTAATTTTTGGTCATGATGTGATTCATGGATACAAAACAATGTTTCCAATACCGCTAGCGGAGTCGTCAAGTTGGGATTTAGAGTTAATGGAAAAATCTGCAAGAATTGCTGCAACCGAGGCAAGTGCTGATGGTTTACATTGGACATTTGCACCAATGGTTGATATTTCTAGAGATGCAAGATGGGGAAGAGTGATGGAAGGTGCTGGAGAAGACCCATTTCTTGGAAGTCTAATAGCCGAAGCCAGAGTTAAAGGTTTTCAAGGAGACAATTTGAGTGATACAAATACAATAGTAGCATGCGCAAAACATTTTGCAGGTTATGGCTTTTCAGAAGCTGGTAGAGATTATAATACCACTGATTTTAATCATTACACTCTTCATAATACGATAATGCCTCCTTTTAAAGCTTCTGTTGATGCAGGTGTTAGAACATTCATGAATTCATTTAATACTCTTGATGAGATCCCTGCAACCGGTCATAAGTTCATACAAAGAGATATTTTAAAGGAAGAATGGGGTTTTGATGGATTCATTGTTTCTGATTGGGGCTCAATTGATCAAATGATTCCACATGGTTTTGCTCGTGATGGAGAGCATGCAGCTGAATTAGCTGTTATTGCAGGCTCAGATATGGATATGGAATCAAGTTTATATGTGAGTAAATTAGTTGGACTTGTTGAGTCAGGAAAGGTAAATGAAGAATTACTTGATGATGCAGTCAGAAGAATATTAAGGGTTAAATATGAATTAGGTTTATTTGATGATCCTTATAGATATTTAGATAATAAAAGATCGGTTTCTGAATTAGGAAGTGAAGATAATATGAAGGTTGCACTAGAAGCAGCAAAAAAATCTATTGTATTACTAAAAAATGAGAATCAATTATTACCATTAAAAAAACAAAATCAAAAAATTGCAATTATTGGGCAATTAGCAAATGATAAGAATAGTACTCTTGGAAACTGGAGATCACAAGTTGAATATAATTCTGCTGTTTCGGTTGTTGAAGGGATGAAAAAATATAAAGGAAATAAAACTATTTATCAAAAAGGTGTTGATTTATACTATGGAGAAACAAATTTTCATAACAGAGTTAAAATAAATTATAATGATAAATCTGATTTTGGTAAAGCAAAGCTAGCTGCAGCCTCTTCAGATGTTGTTGTTATGGTTCTTGGTGAAGAAGGTCATCAGTCTGGAGAAGGAAGAAGTAGAACTGATATTGGTTTGCCTGGACTTCAGATGGAGCTATTAAAAGAAATAAAAAGGGTAAATAAAAATATTATTTTAGTTGTGATGAGCGGTAGGCCATTAGACCTAACTTGGGAGGATAAAAATATACCTGCGATTGTACAAGCATGGCAGTTGGGGTCAAAGTCTGGTGATGCCATAGCAGAGGTTTTGTATGGTGATTATAACCCTTCAGGAAAACTAACTATGTCCTTTCCTAGAAATGTAGGGCAAGTTCCAATTTATTATAATTTTAAAAATACAGGAAGACCTAGCACTTCAATTGAGCAGGTAACAAATTCCGGATATGCTGATGTTGAAAATAGTCCTTTATATTCTTTTGGATATGGTTTAAGTTATACCGATTTCACATATTCTGACTTTGAAATTAGTTCTAATTCTATGACTAAAAACTCAAAGATAAATGCTTCTGTAAAGGTTACTAATACTGGAAGTTTTACAGGAGAAGAAGTGGTTCAATTATATTTAAGAGATATTGTTGGAAGTATTGCAAGACCTATGAAAGAACTAAAAGGATTTGAAAAAATTGAATTGAATCCAGGTGAAAGTAAGACTGTAAATTTTGAAATAGACAACTCTCTTTTAGAATTTTTCACTTACAGAAATACCTGGGAATCAGAGCCAGGAAAATTTCATGTTTTTATTGGTACTGACTCAAATGTTAGTGATTTTAAAGAATTTTATTTAACGGACTAATGGCAACATTAAAAGAATTAGCAAAAGAGCTGAAAGTTTCTGTTTCAACAGTCTCAAAAGCACTACATGACAGCCCTGAAATTAGTGTAAGTACTATTGAAAAAGTAAAAGAATTAGCAAAAAAACGTAATTACAAGCCTAACAAGATAGCTTTAAGTTTAAAAAGTAACAGAACACTTACAATAGGTGTAGTAATTCCGGATATTTTAAATCGATTTTATTCAAAAGTTCTAGATGGGATTCATGACTCTGCTGATAAGCACGGCTATGATGTTATAACCATAACTACTAAAGAATCAATTATAAAAGAAATTGATAGCCTACAAATTTTATCTACTGGCAATGTAGACGGTGTAATTATAGCTATGTCCGAGGAGACTTTAAATAAAAATGATTTTTCTCATATTAAGGAATTCACGATGAAAGATACGCCTATTGTTATGTTTGATCGTGTAACCGATAAAATCAATTGTGATAAAGTTGTAATTGATGATTTTGATGCAATCTACAATGAAGTCAAAAGTTTAAAAGAATTAGGAAGAAAAAGAATTGGATTTATAACCACAATAAATGATTTAAACGTTGGTAAATATAGAGCTAATGGTTTCAGAAAAGCAACCTATGACAGTTTTGGTAAATTCGATGATAATTTAATTTTAAGAATTTCAAAAAATCTTGATAAACATAAAGAAATTAAAAAGTTTATTGAAAAAAACAAACCTGATGCAATCATTTCAGCAGATATAATATGTGGCGTAGTTTCAATTAATATCGCTAGAAATTTAGATATTAAGATTCCAGAAGAATTATCAGTAGTTGGGTTTGGTGACAAAACTATTTCAGAATATTCAAGTCCAAAATTGACAACAATTTATCAACATGGCTCTGAAATTGGAAACAGATCTGTCGAGCTTTTAGTTGACAGAATGAACTCCAAATGGTTTGGTTTAGAAACTAAACCTAATTCCTTCACTACAGAGATTATTCCTACAATTACAATTGGTGGAGGATCAAAACAAGTTGCTAAAGTTGTTAAGAAATAGATTGATATAAATAACTAAAAAAACAATCGATATTAATGCCTTGGTAAATCCAGAAACAATTAAACCAAGAAAAACTCCCAATGCAGCTTTAATCGATTTATCAAAATTCTTGTTTAGTAATAATTCTCCAGCAATTGCACCAATTAATGCACCGAATATAATCCCAAAAGGTGGTAAAAATAGTCCGATTAAAGTTCCAATTGACGCCCCAATAATTCCATATTTACTAGCGCCAAATCTCTTTGAAGTATATATTGGAATTATATAATCAAGAACAAAAATTATTAGCGCAATAATTAGGCAAAAAATAAGTATACTACTTTCAACTTCAACATCAGTAATGTTGCTAAATATGAACAACCCTAACCACGAACTTAAGGGACCTGGTAAGACAGGGATTATACTTCCGATAATTCCTACTATCATAATCAAAAAAGACAGTATTAATAAAAATATATCCATACTTTATATTTAAGAATATTTTAAATAAAATCAATTAACTTTATGAAAATAATTAAT
>VMCO01000093.1 GCA_008081325.1 Flavobacteriaceae bacterium | reverse complement strand
TCGAATTTACTCTAGATATTGGACAAGTTATTAAAGGAAGGGATGAAGAAATTTCTCTTTTAGGAATAGGAGACAAGGCGACATTTATAATTCCTAGTGAATTGGCTTATGGACAATCAGGTGCGGGTGGTGTCATACCTCCAAATGCAACATTAGTTTTTGATGTAGAGTTAGTTGAGGCTAAATAGTTATTTCCACTTTATATTGCAGCCAATACTTGGTTTTTGAATTTTATCATTCTGAGTATCAGTTAACAAACATTTTATTGCATATTCAAGATCTTCACCATCACATTTAATACCATTGCCTGGTCTAGAATCATCAAGTTGACCTCTGTATACAAGTTTCAGTTCATTGTTGTACAAATAAAAATCTGGTGTACACGCAGCATCATATTTTTTTGCAACTTCTTGAGATTCATCATAAAGATACGGGAAGCTAAATTTATTTTGCTTAGCATTTAATTTCATTAATTCAGGACTATCCTCAGGATAATTAATAACATCATTGCTAGAAATTGCTATAAAATTAACTCCTTCATGCGTAAATTTATTGGCTATTTCTACAATTGTTTCATTTATATGTTTAACATATGGGCAATGGTTGCATATAAACATTATCACTGAACCATTCTTTCCTTTTAAGCTATTTAAATTTTTATATTCTTCACTTACAACATCGAGTAATGAAAAATCTGGTGCCTTTGTTCCAAGACTGACCATATTTGAAGGTGTTCTTGCCATTTTTTTTAAAAAATATTTAGTTGTAATTTTACAAAAAATAATTTTATGAAACCACACAAAATAAGCTTTGTTAATGCAGTGACACTAATTTCTTTTGGATTATGGGGTTATATTGATGTAGATTATTCTCCAACTGCTCTGATTCCAGTTGTTTTCGGTGTTATAATTTTAGCTTTAAATTCTGGATTGAAAAAAGAGAATAAAACCGTTGCTCATATAGTTGTATTATTAACATTTTTAATATTAGGAGGGCTTTTTAAACCTTTAATGAGTACAATTGATAGCGGAAGTACGTTAAGGATTACAAGGGTGGGGTTAATGATGTTATCTACCTTAATGGCGCTAATAGTATTTATAAAGAGTTTTATTGCTAACAGATCTAAAAATTAATTAGTTTGAATAATTTATTTAAATCCTTTAGAGATTTAGATATCAGAGTTGGAACTATTATTCACGTTGAGAGTTTCGAAAAAGCAATAAAACCTTCCTATAAATTAAAAATTGATTTTGGTAAATTAGGGGTTTTAAAATCTTCCGCACAGATAAAAAAAAATTATACACCTGAACTGTTATTAGGATTTCAGGTTATTGCTGTAGTTAACTTTCCAAAGAAACAGATTGCAAATTTTATGAGTGAATGCTTGGTTTTAGGTGTTGTTGAAGGTGATTCTGTTATTTTGTTAAAACCTGACTCTAAAATGGAAAATGGTCTTAGGATTGCATAGTTTACATTATATTTCCAAAGAATATAGAATTCATTAATATTTTATTTGTTCCATACCAAAATGCTCTGAAATTTGTGTTATCTGTAAGATATATAACTTTACCCTTTCCTATTTTATTGATTTTAACCGGAGTAGTTGATTTTAGTAACTCAACATTTTCCTCTGAAATATAGCCACTTAACAATGGTTTTTCTGTGTATACAACAGGGTTGTTATAGCTTTCATTATCTTTTTCAATAAAAATTGTCGAGTTTCTAAATATTGGCATATTTGTATTTGTTTGACCAAAATTTATAGGGTGTGATCTGTCAATCTTAGTATTAAAAATTGCACCTCCAATTCTTTGAGCTCCAAAAAATGCACTTCTTTCTTCAAATGAAATATCTTTAGCTGAAATATCATTTTTTAACTCTTTAGCTTCAATAAGTTTAGTTTTTTTAAGCCAATTAATTGAGTTCTTATAAGCAATTAAAATACCACCAGATTTAACCCACTCACTTATTTTATTAGTTACAACTTTATCTGAAATTGAACTATTTGGAACAATCAATGTTGTGTATTTACTTAAATCAATTCTGCTAAAATTTCTAATATCAAGCTTTGTTAAACTCACTTCAAATCTAGTGTCCAAAAGATGCCATACTTCACCTGCATCATATGCTGTTATACCATCACCAACTAACATAGCAACATTTTTTTTATGTAGTCTTCTGAAATTATTACTACCTAAATCAGGCCCTTCAGCATAACCAGTTTTAACAGGGTTAATTTCAATATTACAATCATGTGCAATTTCATTTAATAATTTATTTATTTCAATATGGTTATTGTTTTGAACAGGTATTAAAATAGTACCATAGTCATATTCTTTACCTTCTAATTTGAATTTTTTAGTTGCGACTTTCACTATTATTTCATTCTCCAATAGTCTGTTTAAAGCATTTGGTGACAAATACTCGTGCCACTGCATCAAATAAGCGTAATTGCTTTTTTCAATATTTATGTTTTCATTGAATTTTAAGTATTTAACTTTTTTTGAATAATTACCATTATAATTTAGATCATAATCTAGGTTAAACGCTAATGGAAGTGTCCAGGAAGAAACATCATAAAACAAGCTGTCTAAGAATTCGGTTCTTGTTTCAAACATAGCATTTATAAGTCTATGTTTTTTTTGATTCTTTGGAACTACATAAGCATATCCTTTTTTGTATGTTTTATTTTTGTGTTTTACATCATTATCCAAATCATATATTTCAATTTCATGTCTTCTTAAAATTTCGGCAAGCTTATTTGTTCTATACCTATCTTTTGTATTACCAAATATTATCGCTTCTTGTTTAAATTTACCAGCTTCCTTTGCAGCTTCTCTGTAAAAACTTTTCTGATAATCTAAAATGTCTAATCTAAGATTTGCTGCTGCTTTCAAAGTAGATAAGCCTGTGGTGAGTTGATTTTTTATTGTAAAAGGAAATCTCAGTATGCCGTTATCAGAATCTTGGATATGACCTCTTGAGCTTGCTTGTTCAAATAAAATACCAATGGAGCCATTTATATCTGGAAATGTAGAGCCTTTTCCGTAGTAAAAATCATCAAAGCTTTCTTCCGAATAATAAAGAGAACCAATTTTATCTAAACTTTCGACATGAAATTTTGCAATTTCCTTTGTTAGTTTTTGATTTAATTTTGGAGTTAGCGGGTGCGTTCTAGAGGGAATACCTGGCTGAAAAAAGAAAGTTGCATTTGTACCCATTTCGTGATGATCCGTTAAAATATTCGGCATCCACTTGTTAAAAGTTTTTATCCTAGCTTGTGATTCGGGAAGCTGTCCCGGAAGCCAATCTCTATTTAAATCAAACCAATAATGATTGGTCCTTCCACCAGGCCAAATTTCGTTGTATTCTCTGTCATTTGGATCAGAAGTTAAATTTATATTTTTATTGATATTAGCCCAATAAGCAAATCTTTGTAATCCGTCAGGATTCATTGATGGATCTAATAATATTACAGAATTATCAAGTAACTCTTTAACAAATTCGCTATTTGAGGCAGCTAAATAATAAGCTAACAAAAGGCTAGCATTTGAGCCACTAGCTTCGTTACCGTGAATTGAAAACCCTTGATAGACAACTATTGGTTGACCCTCAATTTTTATATTTTGACGGTGATCGGTTATTTTTTTATGACTATCAATGATATTATTGATATTCATATGATTTTCTTCAGATGTTATTGTGAGAAGCAAGATCGGTCTACCTTCAAAAGTTTTACCTCTATCTTCAATTGTAATCCTTTTAGATGCGTCCGCTAATGCATACATGTATTGAACTAACTTGTCATGTGTTACATGCCATTCACCTACTTCATGCCCTATAATTTCTTTTGGAGTTGGTATATTTGAGTTTGGAGTTTCAAATTCTGAGAAATAGTAATCAAGGTCATATTTTTCATTTTGACCGTATATTCCTGTAGAAACAAAAAGTAAAATAAAAAAAATCCTTATTCTAACCACCCGATTAAATGTCATCAAAACTAACATCGGTAAATTCATTTGACGACTCACTACCATCGTTTTCTTTTTCATTTTCATCATTTTTTTCGTCTGTTAATTCTGTACTTTCTTCTTTCTTGAAATCTTTTTGGTGTCTTTCACTAATTACTTCTTCACCTTTTTCTGAAATAACATAATCTGTCATTTCATTAAGTATGTTTGAAAACTCGGTAAAATCTTCTTTATATAAATAGATTTTATGTTTT
>VMCO01000129.1 GCA_008081325.1 Flavobacteriaceae bacterium | reverse complement strand
TTAATTTTAAACTTTAAGAATTTTATAAATGAATAAAAGAATAACAAGCTTAGATAATAGAGAAATAAAAAATGTTATCAAACTAACAAATAAATCTAAGCTTAGAAATGAAACTAGATTATTTGTTATTGAAGGATTGAGAGAACTTCAAATGGCACATTCTAACGGATTTATTATAAAAAAAATTTTTTGTAATACAAATATAGCCAATCTAGAAATTGTAAAATCTGTATTTAACTCTGAAATAATTGAGGTAAATAATGATGTTTACTCAAAAATAAGTTTTCGTAATTCAACCGAAGGACTCGTTGGGATTGTAAAACAAAAAGATCAAAATATTGAATTACTTGCAAAAAAAAACAACCTTGTGATTATTCTTGACGGAATTGAAAAACCAGGAAATATTGGTGCAATTTTGAGAAGTTGTGATGCTTCTAATGTTGACCTGATAATAATTAATAGCCAGAAGTGCGACTTGTATAATCCCAATGTTATAAGATCAAGTTTAGGAACAATCTTCTCTCAAAAAATAATTAGCTTGGATAATAAATCTACACTAGATTTTTTGAAAAAAAATGACATTAAAGTATATGCTACTTATCTAAATGCAAAAAAAAGTATTCAATCCGTAAATTATAATTCATCATCAGCAATAATAGTTGGATCAGAAAATTTAGGAATATCAAAATTCTGGATAAATAACTCCGATGAATTAATAAAAATCCCAATGCTTGGGTCTATTGACTCACTAAATGTATCGGTTTCTGCAGCAATTGTCTTATATGAAATAAATAGACAAAACAGGTTTAATAGATAAGTTCTTAAATATTATATAAAGAAATTGCCTATTAACCTTGTTTATGCTAATTTTAAGATATGCCCATTCAGGATATTGAAATAGAAAAAAAAGCATTAGCCAAGGAGTATAAAGAACTTCTAAAAATTAGTTATCAGTCGTTAAACAAAGATGATAAAAAACTAATACGTAAAGCATTTGATTATGCCGTAGATGCACATCAACATCAAAGACGAAGATCTGGTGAAGCATATGTTTTTCATCCAATAGCTGTCGCTAAAATTGTTGCATCTGAAATTGGACTTGACGCCATCTCAATAGCATCAGCGCTAATTCATGATGTTGTTGAAGATAATGACGAACACACTTTAGAAAGAATCGAGAAAGAATTTGGAAATAGAATCGCAAAAATTGTTGATGGTTTAACAAAGATTGGAAAACTTAACACTCAGGGCTATTCAGACGTTTCTTTGCAAGCTGAAAATTATAGAAAAATGCTTCTTACCCTTAACGAGGATGTTAGAGTAATAATAATTAAGATCGCTGATAGACTTCATAATATGCAAACCCTTTCTAGTATGCCGTATGAAAAACAGATAAAAAAAGCGTCCGAAACTCTATATATTTATGCACCCCTAGCCCACAGAATTGGATTATACAATATAAAAACAGAGTTAGAGGATTTAGGATTAAAGTACACAGACCCTGAAAGTTATGATGAAATATCAAAAAAACTTATCGAAAGCAAAAAAGATCAAGATGAGTACATTGAAAAATTCAATTCAATAATCAGTTCAACATTAGCAAAAGAAAAACTTAGGTATAATATTAAGGGAAGAACAAAATCAATCTTTTCAATAAATAATAAAATGATCAGGCAAGGAATTTCTTTTGAAGAAATATATGATAAATTTGCTGTTAGAATAATATATAAATCAAAGCCTGAAAAGGAAAAATTCATTGCATGGAAAATTTATTCAATAGTAACCGATCACTTTACTCCAAATCCAACTAGACTTAGAGATTGGATCTCTGCACCTAAGTCAACTGGATATGAAGCTTTACATATCACAGTTGTGGGGCCTAAAAGCAAATGGGTAGAGGTCCAAATAAGAAGTGAGAGGATGAATGAAATTGCAGAGAAGGGTTATGCTGCGCACTACAAATACAAACAAAAAGACGAATCAAAAGATAATTTAGATTCGTGGGTAAATAAACTTCAAGAAGCATTAGAAAATGCTGAAACAAACGCTGTAGATTTTGTAGAACAATTTAAGTTAAACTTATACTCAAAAGAAATATTTGTATTTACCCCAACTGGTGACCTTAAATCTCTCCCAAAGAGAGCTACACCTTTAGATTTTGCATTTGCCATTCACACAGAAGTAGGCTTAAAAACAAGAGGAGCTAAAGTAAATGGTAAACTGGTTCCTCTAAATAAAGAGTTGTCAAGTGGAGATAGAGTTGAAATTTTAACGTCTGATAAAATCAAACCAAATTCAAACTGGCTAGATTATGCAACAACAGCTCGAGCAAAAAATAAGATTAAAGCTACTTTAAACGAAGAAAAGAAACTACTTGCTGACGAGGGTAAACAAATACTAAAAAGAAAGCTTAAGCACCTTAAAATTAATTATAACGATAGTATTATCACAGAGCTTCAAAAATATTTCAAACTTAATACTAGTCAAGATTTGTTCTACAGAGTGGGGATAAACACCATAGATAATGAGAAATTAAAAAAATTCGTATCATCAAGAAGCAACAAGTTTATAAGCTATTTAAGAAAAAAGATTTCAAGAGGATCTGATATTCAAATTGATTCAAAAAATCAAGATGAGATAACAACTAAGTATGATTTACTTGTGTTTGGTAATGACGAAGAAAAACTTGATTATAAAAACGCTGCTTGTTGTAATCCAATTCCTGGCGATAAAGTTTTTGGATTTATAACAATAAATGACGGAATTAAAATTCATAAAAAAAATTGTCCTAATTCTTTAAGTCTTCAGTCAAATTACGACTACAGAATAATAAAAGCCAAGTGGATTGATTCATCTCAAGAAAAGTTTACAGTTCAAATTAACATCACAGGGATAGATAAATTAGGCCTACTAAATAATATCACAAAAGTCATTTCTGAAAATATGAATATTAATATGAAAAGACTTAATTTTGAAACTGCTGGAAATACATTTGTAGGTAATATAATTATTTCAGTTAAATCAAATGTTGAGGTAAATAACCTTATAAACAAACTAAAAGTTTTGAATGGAATTGACAAAATAAAAAGAACTTAATAAGCTAAATCAATCATGTCAAATAGCATCAATAATCAAAATACTGTAAAAGAAGTATTCACAAAATTTTTAGAAAAAAAAGGGTATCGAAAAACTCCAGAAAGATATGCAATTTTAAAGGAGGTTTATGAAACTAAATTTCATTTTGATATTGAGTCTTTATATGTTAAGATGAAAAATAAAAAATACAGGGTATCAAGAGCTACTCTTTATAATACAATAGAACTTTTACTAGAATGCTCTTTAGTTAGAAAACATCAGTTTTCTAACGATCATCAGGCTTCATATGAAAAATGTTATTTCAATAATCAACATGATCATTTAATCATCAGTAATTCTGATGAGATAATTGAATTTTGTGATCCACGAATAAACACAATTAAACAAACGATAGAGGAAGTTTTTGATGTGACTATTGATAGTCATTCATTATACTTTTACGGAACAAAAAATAAAAAAAAATAAATGGCTGTAGACTTATTATTAGGACTCCAATGGGGAGATGAAGGTAAGGGAAAAATTGTTGATGTTTTAACATCTAAATATGATATAATTGCAAGATTTCAAGGTGGTCCAAATGCTGGACACACCCTTGTTTTTAACGATAAAAAATATGTACTACATACCATTCCTTCAGGTATATTTCACAACGACAAAATCAATTTGATCGGAAATGGAGTTGTAATTGACCCGGTGATTTTAAATCGAGAGATTGAAAATATTAAAGCGGAAAATGTAGATATTAATAAAACTTTATTTATTTCAAGAAAAGCGCATTTAATTTTACCTACACACAGACTTATCGATGCTGCCAGTGAAAAATCAAAAGGTAAAAACAAAATAGGTTCAACTCTTAAAGGAATAGGCCCCACTTATATGGACAAAACAGGGAGAAATGGATTTAGAGTTGGGGATTTAGAAAATACAGACTGGAAAACCAAATATTATGAACTTTCAAAAAAACATAAACAATTAATAGATTTTTACAATGTTGAACTTGATTTTAGTCTAGATGATTTAGAGGTGGAATTTTTTGATGCTATTGAAAAATTAAAAAAAATGAATTTTGTTGATTCTGAGAATTTATTGTTTGATTCACAAGATCAAAATAAATCGATCTTAGCAGAGGGCGCCCAAGGTTCACTATTGGATATTGACTTTGGCACAT
>VMCO01000105.1 GCA_008081325.1 Flavobacteriaceae bacterium | reverse complement strand
ATATATATTGAATTTTTTTAGTAATTTTTTTAAAAAATCTTCATCAAAAAAGGACAGTAAAAGTTCTGAAAGTAAATTTCTACCCAAAAAAAAAGCCGTCATTGAAGAAAGGTTTATTTTAAAATTTATTGAAAACGGAGGTAAATTTCTCTACTGCGAAAATCTAGATGAAGTTCAACAAAATTTTGATCTAATTTTAAAAGAAAATGAGTGGGTAGATGAAGATATATTAATTATTAATACAGATTTAAAAAAACAATTTAAATTAAATACTAATTTTAGTTCAAGTCTTGAGGAGACTAAATGTTTTGTAACGGATTGTGAAAACTTAATAGCAAATGACGGATCGATTTTAATTTCCTCAAATCAAATTCATGAAAAAAAACTGAAAGAATTTCCCAATAGTTTAATCATATTATCCGACACAATGAAGTTAAAAAACACTATAAGTGAAGGTCTTTCAGAAATAAAATCTAAGAGTAAAAATATACCAACAAATATCACCACAATTAAAAATTTTGATATAGTTAAAAAGGATAAAGATTTTTTAAGCTACGGAACTTCTTCAAAAAACTTATATTTGATCCTTTTAGAAAAAGGATTTGAATAGTTTTGAAAGAGTCAAACAAAAGAATAATTAGCGGATTGATTTTTGGAGGAGTATTTATTGCTTCGCTTTACACACATGTATCCTTTGCAATTTTAACTTTCATTTTTGGAATTATTTCAACAAATGAATTTAATAAACTTACTAATCAAAAGGGTATTGGTTATTACATAGCTTTTTCTATAATTTATTCATATTTTGCTTTTACTGAGTTTCTTTTAAACAGTAATAATCAACCTAATTCATGGTTCAATGACCTTAAGGACACATTATTAATCCTAAGTATATTCGTTTCACTGTTTTTACTAAGGGATTTATTTTCTTCTAAAAATCTAACCAGTGTTTTTGTTAAAAAGTATTTTCGTTTTGTTTTTTATATAACTTCCTCTTTCATATTTATCTATTTGATAGCAAATTTTAACGGATTTTATGACCCATCAATAATTTTAGGATGTTTTATTTTAATTTGGGTAAATGATAGTTTTGCATACATTGTGGGTAAAAATTTTGGAAAACAAAAACTATTTTACAGTATATCTCCACACAAAACTGTTGAAGGATTTTTAGGAGGTTTATTTTTTTGCTGCATATCAGCATCTTTAGTATCGAGATATATTGACGACAGCATAAGTACTTCAAACTGGCTTACAATGGCCATTATTATAAGTATTTTTGGTACATTAGGCGACTTAATCGAATCTAAATTTAAACGCGAGTCTAATGTAAAAGACAGCGGTAAAATTATTCCTGGACATGGTGGTATTTTAGATAGACTAGATAGTATTATATTTGCAAGCCCATACATATATCTATTTTTAAAATTAATTTAATATGTTTCATAAAGAAGGTTTTAACATTATTTTAAGTGCTTTTGTAATTGTATCGGCTTTAATAATTTCTGTAGACTACTTTGAAGTAAAATACGCATTATCTATCAAAGTTTTTTTGATCATGATGCTAGTGTTAATTCTTCAATTTTTTAGAAATCCAAAAATTAAGATTAATTCAAACGAAAATTATATTTTATCTCCGGTAGATGGTAAGGTTGTAATCATTGAAGAAGTTTACGAGCCCGAATATTTTAAGGATAAAAGACTTCAGGTTAGTGTTTTTATGTCTCCTATTAATGTGCATGTTACAAGATATCCAATGAGTGGAAATATTGTTTTTTCTAAATATCACCCAGGAGCTTATTTAGTAGCATGGCACCCAAAATCGAGTACAAAAAATGAAAGAACTACAATAGTTTTAGAAAATGAAAATTTTGGTAAAGTTTTATATAGACAAATTGCTGGAGCTCTAGCTAGAAGAATAGTAAACTATGCACAAGTTGGAGATTGTGCCGAACAAGGAAAAGATGCAGGTTTTATAAAATTTGGATCAAGAGTGGACCTGTTTTTACCAATAGGAACTAAGGTAGATGTAAAGTTAAATCAGGTTGTGAAGGGTGGTCTTACGGTAATTTCTTCAAAAAACTAATCTTCTAACTTTTTAAGCCTCTCCTCCAATACAGAAATTTTAGAAAGAGCGTCATTTTTCTTTTTAAGCTCATTTTGTACGACGGTTTGTGGTGCGTTTTCCGTAAATCTTTTGTTTTCTAATTTTAAGTTTACAGATTTTAAAAACCCTTTTTGATATTCTAGGTCTTCTTTGATTTTAACTATTTCTTCGTCAAAGTTGATTTCTTTCTCTAACGGTAATGAATATATATTAGAATTAACTCTAAAAGAAAGTGCATTTTGAATTTCAGAATCAGCATAAATTACATCATTTATATTGCAAATCTTTTTAATTATCGAGTCATAATTTTTGGAAAATTTATCATTGTTAACTACACTAAGATTAAGACTTTCCTTAAAGGATATTTGATGTTTTTTTCTAACATTTCTAATTCCTGAAATTATGTTTTGAAGAACTTCAAAATCACTAATAATTTGATTATCAATATTATTAATAGATTCAGGCCAATCAGAAACGACAATAGCTTGGGTTGAATTTCTTTCAGATATCAAATGCCATATTTCCTCTGAGATAAAAGGCATAAATGGATGTAAAACAATAAGATTTCTTTCAAAAATTTTAATCAATTCATTGTATGTTTTTTTATCAATAGGCTGTCCAAATTGAGGTTTAATAATTTCAAGTAGAACAGAACAAAAGTCATCCCAAATAAGCTTATAAACACACATTAAAGCATCGCTTATTCTAAATTTGCTAAAATGATCATTAATCTGATTTAGTACTGAATAAAATTTTTGATTATACCAATCTAAAGCAACCAAACAATAGTCTGGTTGAGTTATGGATGATATTTCCCAGCCTTTTAATAATCTGAATGAATTCCAAATTTTATTGGAGAAAGATTTACCTTGATCACATAAACTAACATCAAATAACAAATCATTACCTGCTGCAGAACTTAACATAAGTCCAACACGAACTCCATCAGCACTATAATCATCAATTAACTTTAAAGCATCAGGTGAATTACCCAACGATTTACTCATTTTTCTTCTTTGTTTATCTCTTACAATTCCTGTAAAATAAACATTTTCAAAAGGTTTTTCATTTCTAAACTCATAACCTGCCATGATCATTCTAGAAACCCAAAAAAAGATAATATCGGGCCCTGTTATTAAATCATTTGTAGGGTAATAATAATTGATTTCTTCATTATCAGGATTATTTATCCCATCAAAAACACTAATTGGCCATAACCATGAAGAGAACCAAGTATCCAAAACATCTTCATCTTGAGATATATCACCCAAAGAAATATTGTTATTTTTTGTTTTTTTCTTAACCAGTTCTAGGGCAATATCAATATTTTCAGCAACAACATAGTCATTGTTTTCATCTCCGTAATAGAAAACGGGGATTTGATGCCCCCAATATAACTGTCTTGAAATATTCCAATCCCTAATATTTTCCATCCAGTTCCTGAATGTGTTATTGAATTTTTTGGGATGAAATTTAATGTCATCAGACTTTAACACAGATTCAATTGCAGGCTTTACAAGGTCTTCCATTTTCAAAAACCATTGATGACTAAACTTAGGTTCAATTATGGCTCCAGTTCTTTCACTCACTCCTACATTGTGAACTATATTTTCTTTTTTTACAAATAAACCAATTGAATCTAATTCATCAATAATTTTTTCTCTCGCGATAAACCTGTCCATTCCAGAATAATGAATACAAACTTCATTTAATGAGGCATCATCGTTCAAAATATCAATAAAATCCAAACCATGTTTTTCACCCAATAATTTATCATTATGATCATGAGCTGGTGTTACTTTCAAACATCCTGTTCCGTAATCAATATCTACATATTCATCAGCAATTATAGGAACATGTCTGTCAATAATTGGAACTATTGCTCTTTTACCAATAAGATCAGTAAACCTTTTATCCTCTGGATTAACACAAATGGCTGAGTCACCTAATATTGTTTCTGGTCTTGTTGTAGCAATAGTTACATACCTGTCAGAATCAACGATTTTATATTTGACATAATATAGATTGTCCTTTTTTTCAATAAAATTTACTTCTTCGTCAGATAAAGTTGTTTTTGCCTCTGGATCCCAGTTAACCATTCTATAACCTCTATAAATTAAACCTTTATTGTATAAGTCAATAAAGACTTTTATCACGGAATT
>VMCO01000192.1 GCA_008081325.1 Flavobacteriaceae bacterium | reverse complement strand
GATCAGGTCCAGCTTCTTTGACAGCAATAACTATATCTTTACCTATTCTGGTAAATGCTTTACTCATAGCTGACCACCTTTTCATCTTTCTGGCCTTTCTAAATTCAAATGCTCTTCCCATATGATTATTTAAAGGGTGGTTTTACCACAATTGCTTTTTTTATATTTTTTCTTATTTGAATAAATAATTCGGTATTTGTTTTTGAATATTCTGTTTTTACATAACCTAAACCAATACCAACGCTTAAAGATGGAGACATGGTTCCAGAAGTTACATTTCCGATAATTTCATTTTTTTGGTTCAATATTTTATAATCTTTTCTTGGAATTCCTTTGTCTTCCATTTTAAATCCTATCAATTTTTTACTTACACCGTTAGTCTTTTGTTTTTCAAATAATTTACTTGATGTAAATTCTTTATTTGTTTTTGTTATCCATGATAATCCTGCTTCAATTGGTGATGTCTCATCATTAATATCATTACCGTATAAACAAAAACCCATTTCAAGTCTTAATGTGTCTCTTGCAGCTAAACCCGTAGCTTTGATTTCATGTTGTCTTCCTGAATCAAATATTTTATCCCACAAATCCTTAGCAAACTCATTTTTACAATATATTTCGAACCCACCACAACCTGTGTATCCTGTGTTTGAAATAATAATTCCGTCGATATACTCAAAATGATAATACTTAATATTATTAAGTTCAATATTGAAAATTGGGTTTAAAACCTTAATTGCATTTGGTCCTTGCACAGCAATAAGAGAATAATCTTCTGAAACATTTATTATTTGTGCGCTATAAGTGTTCTTATTTTTTAAAAAATCCAGGTCTTTTTCAATATTTGAAGCATTTACTACTAGCATATACCTGTTGTCTTCAAATTTATATAAAATTAGATCATCAACTATACCTCCAGCTTCGTTAGGAATACAATTGTATTGCGCCTGACCTTTTTTTAAAATGCTTAAATCATTACTTAATACTGATTGTAGAAAAATTTCAGCTTCATCTCCGTGAACATATAACTCCCCCATATGGGAAACATCAAATACACCAACATTTTTTTTGACATTATTATGCTCTATGTTTACTCCCTCATATTGGACGGGCATCAGATATCCAGCAAAATCGATTAATTTGGCATTTAAATCTAGGTGTGAATCATAGAGTGCTGTTTTCTTCATTTTAAATTTTTTGTGAGATCAAATTTAATTAATTTTAGATCAAATTTAATTTAAATGACTTCTTTCATTTTAAAAAACAATAATATTTCATTCAACGATATTTATAAAATCGTTAATGAAAATTTAAATATATCTCTAGATTCATCTGTTATTGAAAGAATAAATAAATCAAGAACTTATTTAGAAGATAAAATTATTAGATCAAATGAAAGTTTTTACGGTATTAACACTGGCTTTGGAGATCTTCATAATATAAAAATTAAAGATGATGATCTGGCTAAACTTCAAGTTAACCTAATTAAGTCACATGCTTGTGGGTCGGGTGATAAAATTGACTCAGAGTTAGTAAAATTAATGCTTTTACTGAAAATTATTTCGCTTTCAAAAGGATTCAGTGGAATCAAGCTCAAAACAGTTGAAAGACTAATTTTCTTTTTTAATAAAAATATAAACCCTATTGTTTATAAATATGGTTCGTTGGGAGCATCCGGTGATCTAGCCCCATTATCACACTTGTCACTTCCTTTAATAGGTTTGGGTGAAGTGGAATATAAAGACAAAATTTACAAATCAGAGGAAATTCTTACAAAATTTAAACTAGAGCCATTAGCACTTGGTTCAAAAGAGGGATTAGCTTTAATTAATGGTACTCAGTTTATGTTAGCCTCACTAATTAATTCTACAATAAATTCTATTAATTTATGTGAATATGCTAATCTAATTTCAAGTATTTCGATTGATGCATATAAATGTAATTTATCTCCTTTCAATCCTCTAATTTCTAATATTAGACCTTTTTCGGGTCAAATAAATGTTTCAAAATCAATTATTGAAAATTTGAAAGGAGGAGAAACCGAAAAAATTGAAAAAAATGACGTTCAAGACCCTTACTCTTTTAGATGTATTCCACAAGTTCATGGAGCTACTCAAGACACCTTAAATTACGTAATAGGGATTATAAATACAGAAATTAATTCAGTTACAGATAACCCCTTAATTTTTGTAAATGAGGATGAAATTATTTCTGGGGGAAATTTTCATGGCCAACCACTTGCTTATGCTATAGATTTTTTAAAGATCTCTATGTCAGAACTTGGTAGTATTTCCGAGAGAAGAGTTTTTAATTTACTGTCTGGAAAAAGAGATTTACCACCTTTTTTAGTTCATGATCCGGGGTTAAATTCAGGATTGATGATTCTTCAATACACATCAGCTAGTATGGTAAGTGCAAATAAGCAGTTGGCTACACCATCCAGTATTGACTCTATAACATCTTCTAATGGTCAGGAGGATCATGTTAGTATGGGTGCAAATGGTGCTAACCAGTTAAAAGAAATAATAAATAATTTATACGATATTTTTGCTATTGAAATTATCACTGCTATTCAGGCAAAAGAATTCAACAGCCATAGATCTCCAGTTTTACTCAATGAATTTATTTTAGAAATCAGAAAGATTCATCCTAAAATTTTATCTGATAGAATTTTTCATAATGATATAAGTGTTATATCAAAATTTATTAAAGAACAGAGTAGGGTGGATCTATTTTTTTGAAGTTTTAGATTCCTTTTTATTTTGAATTTTAATACTTAATTCTTCTTTTCCAGTATTATGATCAATATTAATTGTATCACCTTCATTAATCATAGAATTAAGTATTTCTGAGGCGATTAGGTCTTCAACGTGTTTTTGAATCGTTCTTTTTAGAGGTCTAGCACCATATTTTTTATCATACCCTTTTTCAGCTAGAAAATCCTTTGCTTTCTTACTTAATTTAATTTTATAACCTAATTCTTCAATTCTTAGGTATAATTTTGATAGTTCTATATCTATAATTTTGTGAATATTCTCTTTTGAAAGAGCATTGAAGACTATTACCTCATCAATTCTGTTCAAAAATTCTGGAGCAAACTTTTTTTGAAGTGCATTCATAATTGTCTTTCTTGTGAATGAATCTTCTTGTGATTTTTTTGCAGTTGTACCAAAACCAACACCAGAACCAAAATCTTGAATTTTCTTTACTCCAATATTTGATGTCATAATAATCACACAATTAGTAAAATCAATTTTTCTTCCAAGGCTGTCTGTTAAAAAACCATCATCTAAAACCTGTAATAGCATGTTAAAGATATCAGGATGAGCTTTTTCAATTTCATCAAGTAAAACTACAGCATAAGGTTTTCTTCTAATTTTCTCAGTTAATTGACCACCGTCTTCATAACCAACATATCCAGGAGGTGCGCCAATCAATCTTGAGACAGCAAACTTTTCCATATATTCACTCATGTCAACTCTAATCAAGGCTTCTTCACTGTCAAATAATTCTTTTGCAAGTGTTTTTGCAAGTTGGGTTTTACCAACTCCTGTTTGACCAAGAAATATAAAGGATCCTATAGGTTTCTTAGGATCTTTTAATCCAGCTCTGTTTCTTTGAATTGATTTAACCACTTTGTCAATTGCCTTATCTTGGCCAATAATACTTTTCTTAACTATAGAAGTAAGTTTTGACAACTTGTTACTCTCTGATTGTTTCAACTTGTTTAGAGGTATTCCAGTCATCATTGATACAACATCGGCAATACTTTCCTCATCAACAATCTCTTTATTCTTTTTACATTCTTCTTCCCATTGCGATTGTGCAGAATTAAGTTTACTTTCTATAATTTTTTCTTTATCACGAAAGCTAGCTGCCTCTTCATATTTCTGGTTTTTTACGGCATTATTTTTATTAAATTTTACATCCTCTAGCTCAGCTTCTAAATCATCAATATGTTGTGGCACATCTAAATTTGTTAAATGCACTCTTGACCCAGCCTCATCCAATGCATCAATAGCCTTATCTGGTAAATGTCTATCAGTCATATACCTAGATGTAAGCTTTACACAAGCCAACAATGCTTCATCGGTGTAAATAACATTGTGATGATCTTCATACTTATCTTTAATGTTTTTTAATATTTCTAAAGTTTCTTCTTCATTAGTTTGTTCAACGATAATTTTTTGAAATCTTCTTTCTAATGCACCATCTTTTTCAATGGAGTTTCTGTACTCATCAAGGGTAGTCGCACCAATACATTGTATGGTGCCTCTTGCAAGAGCTGG
>VMCO01000061.1 GCA_008081325.1 Flavobacteriaceae bacterium | reverse complement strand
TCCTTAATTAATTATTTTAGGGGGGAATCAGGTGCTCCTTCGATTGAAAATGCAGTTCAAGGCTTAATGCAACTCGCCGAAGATTCTCATATTTCAAATAATAGATTTCAACGAGATGTCGTAGATGCAATGATAAGACAGGTTAATTCAAATGAGACATTGCCGTTTGATGGACCAAATAATATTCCAGGAGTTTTATATGCCTCTGACTATGATCTAGGCCCTATGGGGTATGCTTATTCTGATGCTGATTACGCCACATATCATGTAAATACAGATAATTTCCAAGCATGGAATCAAGGATGGCAGTATAGAAATGACGGAGTTGATATTGAAAATAGTAACGACCCAGATGGAAATGGTTATCAAGTTGGTTTTATAGATGAAGATGAATGGTTGTTATTCACAGTTCAGATTCAAGAATCAGGTTTTTATAACATGGTTACAAGGTATGCATCAACTTCAAGTGGAATTTTTTCAATAGAACTTGATGGAATTCCTGTAGTAGACAATGTTGTTCTTTACAATACCGGAAGTTATTCAAACTTTGTTAATAGGTTAACACAAGGAATTTATTTACCACAGGGGACTTATAAACTAAAAATGAAAATGGTTTCAGGGGGATATAATCTCTCAAATGTAACCTTTGATCTTTCTGATGAAACTCCTGACTTTTCTGTAGAGTACGCAGAAGCACAAGAAGATCTTTCTACTATTTTACTTTTATTAAATCAACCACTAGATGTCAATCAAGGAATTGATGATTCTGATTTTGGAGTTTTCATAAATTCTCAGGAAGTTTCAATTTCCGATATTGAGATCAGTGAAGAAAACCCACAGATTATTTATATTTCAATCGATCAAGAATATAGTTTTTTAGATGAAATTACGGTTAGTTTTTATCAACAAACTGAATTAATATCGATTTTTGATGAATATTTAATTTCATTTTCAAATTTTCCAGTATTCAATAATATAACTGAAAGAATAGTAATTCCAGGTTTAGTTGAAGCTGAAGATTATATTTACCAAGAAGGACTTTCAACAGAAGAAACATCCGATATTAATGGAGGTTTAAATATTGGGTATACTGATTCAGGAGATTTTGCTGATTATCTAGTTTTAGTAACTGAATCTGGTGATTATGATATCAATTTTAGGGTTGC
Organism: Flavobacteriaceae bacterium; assembly: GCA_008081325.1. GTDB lineage: Bacteria > Bacteroidota > Bacteroidia > Flavobacteriales > Flavobacteriaceae > MED-G13. The sequence continues at coordinate 3,143 of VMCO01000061.1, read as the reverse complement.
TTCAGAAAATCAATCAGGATCAATCCTTTTACAATTAATTGACGGATCAGATATTCAAAATCTTACACAAATATCTACTCCAATCACTGGCGGGTGGCAGTCATGGGAAACGGTTACTGTTTCTACAAATTTATCTCAGGGTTCTTATAAATTAAGAATGAAAGTTATTCAGCCGGGATTTAATCTAAACTGGATTGAATTTGATTACACAGGAAATTCAATGGGAATATTTAACAATGAAGTTTCTAAACTTAGATTATTCCCTAACCCAGCAAATGATTTTATTAATATTCAAACTACATTTGATAATTTTGAGATCGAAATTTATGATTTACTAGGCAAAAAAATATTTAATTCTTTTAATTCAAGAACTGTAAATCTGAAACAATTTGATAAAGGTTTATATCTTTTAAAAATCTCATCAGGATATAAATCACAATCTAAATTATTTATTAAAAACTAATTGTTTTTTAGTCTATTTACAATTTTGTAATTTTAAGCAAACAAACTAAATATGCCTAGATATCACAAACTAGGAGATATACCCAGTAAAAGACATACTGTTTTTAAAAATAAAAATGGTGATTTTTATTATGAAGAGCTTTTTGGTACCATCGGATTTGACGGAATGTCCTCTCTTATGTATCATACTCAAAGACCAACCCAGGTTAAAGAAATTTTAAAGACTTACTCAATATCTCCTAAAGCTGCAATTGAAAATAATTTAAAGTCCATGATGTTGATGGGTTTTAATATTGAAAAGGAGTCCGACTTTTTAAAAAGTAGAAAAGTTATTTTATTTAATAATAACTGTCAAATTTCTTTGGCTTCACCTACCAAATCATTAAATGAATATTTCTATAAAAATACTGATTCAGACGAGGTTATATTTGTACATAAAGGATCGGGAAAGCTTAGAACCTTTTTAGGAAATATAGATTTTGAATATGGTGATTATTTAGTTATACCAAGAGGTGTTATATATCAAATTGATTTTTATGATGAAAACAATAGACTATTTATAGTCGAATCAAAATCTCCTGTATATACACCAAAAAGATATAGAAATTGGTTTGGTCAACATTTGGAAAGCTCTCCTTATTGTGAAAGAGATTTGCACCCGCCAACAGATTTAGAAACATATGATAAAATCGGAGACTTTCATTTAAAAATTAAGAAGGACGATTCGATTCATGAATGTATATATGCTGCTCACCCATTTAGTGTTGTTGGATGGGATGGGTACAATTATCCTTACAAGTTTTCAATTCATGACTTTGAACCAATTACAGGAAGAGTTCACCAACCTCCACCTGTACATCAAACCTTTGAAACAAGTAATTTTGTTATTTGTTCTTTTGTTCCTAGACTTTATGATTATCATCCAAAAGCAATTCCTGCCCCGTATAATCACAGTAATATTGATTCTGATGAGGTCATATATTATGTTGACGGAGATTTTATGAGTAGAAACAATGTAGACGAAGGATATATAAGTCTTCATCCTGCAGGAATACCTCATGGTCCTCATCCTGGTTTAATGGAAAAAAGTATTGGAAAAAAAGAAACAAAAGAGCTTGCGGTTATGGTTGATACATTTCAACCTTTAAAAGTAACAGATTATGCTGTGAAAATTGATGATGGAAAATATTATCAGTCATGGTTAGAAAAAAATAAAAAATAAATAAATGGAGATTGATAAAATTTTTGATGAGGCAAAAGATTTTTTGCCAATTTTAGGGATAGATTATATTGAATTTTATGTAGGAAATGCTAAACAGTCAGCATATTTTTATAAAACTGCTCTTGGATTTGAATCTGAGGCATATTCAGGTTTAGAAACAGGTGATAAATCAAAGGTGTCATATGTAATTAAGCAAGAAAAAATAAGATTTGTGCTAACGTCTTCATATGTTGATAATTCTGAAATTAATGATCATTATTTGAAGCATGGTGACGGAGTAAAAGTTGTTGCTTTTTTAGTTGAAGATTCTAAAAAATCTTATCAAGAAACAATCAAAAGAGGAGCAAAATCATTTTTAGAGCCTATAGAAATATCAGATGAAAATGGATCAATTATAAAATCAGGAATTTACACCTACGGAGAAACAGTTCATTTGTTTATTGAAAGAAAAAATTATAACGGTGTATTCCTTCCTGGTTTTAAAAAGTGGAATAACACTTATTCCCCCAATCCAATAGGATTAAAATATGTAGACCACATTGTTGGTAATGTAGGATGGAATGAAATGAATATTTGGTGTAATTTTTATAAAGATGTATTAGGTTTTACACAGATTGTCTCATTTGATGACAATGATATTTCAACAGAATATACAGCTTTGATGAGTAAAGTAATGAGTAATGGTAACGGAAGGGTTAAATTTCCTATAAATGAACCAGCTGAGGGATTGAATAAGTCTCAAATCGAGGAGTATCTTGACTTTTATAATGGTCCAGGTGTTCAACACTTAGCTTTAGCTACCGATAATATTATTTCAACTGTCAGTGAAATGAAAAATAGAGGTATTGAATTCTTATATGTTCCTGAAACCTATTATGATGATTTGATCGATCGAGTTGGACATATCGAGGAAGATATTGAATTATTAAGAAAAAATGGAATTTTAATTGATCGTGACGATGATGGTTATCTTCTTCAAATTTTTACCAAACCACTAGTTGATAGACCCACTATTTTCTTTGAGATCATCCAAAGAAAAGGGGCTAATTCTTTTGGAAAAGGAAATTTTAAAGCGCTCTTTTTAGCCATTGAGAGAGAGCAAAGAAATAGAGGAACACTATAAATCTAATGACAAAAAAAATCGATTTAGAAATAGAATTTAACGAAGTAACCTCAAAATTACCAAAGAGTTTACACCCCTTTATAGTTAAACAGCCTTACGCGGAATATACCCATCAAAATCAATCTGTTTGGAGATATGTTATGAGGTTAAATGTAGAGTTTTTAAAGAAATTTGCTCACGAATCTTATATAAATGGTCTTAAATTAACTGGAATTTCCATCGATGAAATTCCAAGAATGGAGGGGATGAATAGGATTTTAAAGGACATTGGCTGGGCTGCATTTTTTTATACATAACCAATAGATTTTAGTTATGCAAAACTTAGATTGGTTTGTT
>VMCO01000059.1 GCA_008081325.1 Flavobacteriaceae bacterium | reverse complement strand
GAATTTTTGTTGTTAAAATTAAAAATAATATGAGGATTTGTATAATTGGAGGTGGTTTAACTAGTTTAGCTTTAGCTAAAGCTTTAGTTAATCAAAATATATATGTTGATCTCTTAGGGGATAACAAAAAACACAAAATCAATAAATCTAGATCTATTGGAATTACAAAAAGTAATATTGAATATTTTAATTATAACATAGTTAATATTGATAAAATAATATGGAAACTAAATAAAATTGAAATTTTTTCTGAGAAATTTAAAAAAGAGCAATTATTAAAATTTCAAAATAATAATCAGGAACTTTTTGCAATTGTAAAAAGTTTTGACCTTCATAATATTTTAGAAAAAAGTTTAAAAGGAAATAAGTTTCTTAAGAGAAATAATTTAAAAAGATTAAGAAATATTGAGAATAAATATGATATTTTAATTAACCTTAATTTCTCAAACTTAATTTCAAAAAAATATTTTGCTAAAAAAATAATTAAAAAATACCAAAGTTTAGCTTATACAGTTATATTAAAGCATGAAAAAATTGATAATAATATTGCAAGGCAAATTTTTACAAAAATTGGACCATTAGCATTTCTGCCTATTTCTGATGTAGAAACATCTATTGTTTACTCAATTAAAAACAATTCAAATATTAAAAAAGAAAAATTAATTGAACTTATAAATTTATATAATCCAAAATATAAAATTAAAAAAATTAATAAAATTTCCTCATTCGAATTGTCATCTATAAATTTAAGAAATTATTATTATAAAAATATTTTAGCTTTTGGTGATTTATTGCATAAAATTCATCCTCTCGCTGGTCAAGGATTTAATATGACTATAAGAGATATAAGTTTCTTAATTGATTTAATTAAAAATAAATACTCTCTAGGTCTACCAATAGATCAATCTATTTGTATTGAGTTTGAAAAAAAAATGAAACATAAAAATTTTATATTTACAACAGGTATAGATTTAGTTCATGAATTATTTAATTTTGATAGAAAATTAAATGGAGATTTACTTAGCAAATCAATTCAAACGCTTGGAAAAAATCCGTCTTTTAATAAAATTTTAACGAAAATTGCAGATACAGGAATATAAATTATTGTAGTGTGTTGTTGTCATAGATATCGTGAGTGTAAGTTTTTAATATTTCAGTAATATATTGTTTCCTACTTTCTAAATTTTTAGATTCCAATAATATTTGTTTTTCTTCAAGCGAAAAGGGTGATGCCATAGACAGTGCATTAATTACTTCATCTAGACTTTGTTTTTCTAGAGCTTTCCAATTTATTATGAATCCTTTTCTTTCAAATAAAGATTTCAAATCTTTAAATATTAATTCTAAATCGGAAAATTTTAATTTTTGATCATCAATTTTTAAATCTTCAGAAAATTTTTCAAAATCAACTTCTAAAATTCTGTATTTATTTATGGTATTTATTTCCTTTATTTTCTCGAATCTAATTAATCCTTTTAATTCAATTAAATAACGACCATCTTTAGTTTCGTGAAAGGATGTTATTTTTCCAAGACAACCAATATCATATAAATTTGGTACAATATTTTTATCATCAGATATTTTAGGCTGTATAATTCCAATCATTTTATTAGATTTCATACTATCATTAATCATATCAATATACCTAGGCTCAAAGATATTTAATGGAACACTTGTTCTTGGAAAAATTATAAAATTACTTAAAGGAAATACTGGAATTTTTTTTGGAAAGTCATTAATTTTCATATTTAAGTTTTATACATTAATTTAAAAGATAATTTCAAATATAATCTTTATTAAATAAGGTAATAGTAAGGCTGATACTTATTGATTTCATATTTTTTAATCTTTTTCCTAACTTGAAGAAAACTATTTGTCTTATTAAATAAATTTTTATTTTTATCAAAATTTAAAAAATCTTTTTTTAAATCAATTTCACAAAATTCTAAAATTTTTTTTGTTTCAATTTCTTTTTTGTTAGTCAGTTTATTAAGCTCAACGTCTATTATTTTGTCAGGATATTGTTTTTTAAAATATTCGATAATTTCTTGATATATTTTAATATAATTTTTTATATCTTGAATTCTATGACTCCATGATAATTCTGGCATCATAGTTTGATAGATACCAATTATAGAATCTTTATAATCTCTATAAGTATGAACAATTTTTGCATTCGGAAAGAATTTTAATATTATTTCGATATTAAAAAAATTTTCCAAAGATTTATCAAGAAATAAACTCTTTTTTAAATTATCATATTTTTCAATTAAATTTTCTTGAAAAATTTTTTCATCTAATTCTAGTTTAAAGTTTTTAATTTCAAAATCTTTTGAATATATTTTTTTGCCAACTTGGTCTAGAATTGAAGTATTTATTCCATGAAATTCTCCAAGTGATAAAATTTTTTCAGAGTTGTGCGTGATTAATGTTTCGACCAAAGTAGAACCAGATCTTGGTAATCCAACTATAAATATATGCTTATTATTATTAAATTTTGATATTGGTTCAAATTCGTTATAAAATTTTATATTTTTATAATTTTTTGAAATAATATTTTGGTATTAAACAGTAAGTTAGATTCATAGCATTGCTTATGAAAAAGATTTAAATAATTAATTTCATTTTCATAATTTTTTTTTTTCTTTTCGATCTTTGAGAAAATAAAGTTAATTAAACTTTTTTCAAAAATTGATGTATTTTTATTAATTATAATTTTTTTTAATTTTTCATATAATTCATTTGTTATATTTTCTATTCCTAAAGAATATAATCCGTAATAAGATTTTATATCATTAGGATTAATTTTAATTAATTCATTGTATTTTTCTTTAGCTTCATTTATTTTTCCAGTGCCCTGTAGAGCCAATGCTAGATTAAATATAATATTTGAATTTTTTGGTTGTATTTCATTACACTTTTTAAAATAAACAATACTTTGATTTAAATCATTTGATTCATAGTAAATTTTACCTATTTGAAAGATTGCTCTAACATTATTATGATCTTTTTTTAAAATATCATTAAATATTATTAATGCTTTTTTAAATAATTTTTTTTTAATAAAAATTTTGCCTAATTCAAAATCCATTCATCTAAATTCAATTAATTTTTTTCCTTGCGATAATTTTTTTAATTTGGATCTCAGATAAATAATTTGTATTTATTTTAAAATCAAAAATCTCCATATAGCTTTTATCCCCAATCAAATCTGCATATGAAAACCAATTTTTAATTATTAGAAAATCGGTAAGATTATATTTATTTATTGTACTAGTATAAACTTTCTCATTTTCATTTTCATAAATAAAATTTTCTTTATCGAACTCCTTTTCAATTTTATTCCATTCTTCTTTATAAACTTTACTTGTCACATCATCTTGAATATTTTTATATAATTCATATTGATCGTAGTATTCTGTACAGCCATGTTTTATTTCTATTTTGTGAAAATTTATATTTTGACTTAATAAATCTTTTTTAACAGTCTCCATTATATTTTTTGCTTCATATATTGAGCTTGTATAAATGTAACCTTTGTAATCACCTTCCACATTTTCTCTTACTTCTATCATACATTTTCTGATGTTATTTTTTTCTAAACTTAGATCATTGAAGTAGAAATATAATTTAATTAAGTTTAAAACATTATTTAACGTAATTTGAACTTTATAACAGCCAAAACAAAAGTTAGGAATAATTTTATATTTATTAAAAATTTCTAAATGTCTTTGACAGTTTAAATTTGTTTTATTTTTTCTAAGAATTTGAGTTTCAGGAAAATACAAGTTCTTTTGATTTTCGTTTAAAATTTTTTGTGATTTGTTTAAAATTTCATTTATTAAAGAATTTTTTATTGAATTATTATTTAATGTTTCATTTAACTTAAGTATTTCTTCATTAATATTTAAAATCAAATTTTTTTTATTTTTAGGAGAATAGTAGTTTAAAACATCAAATAGACTATTTTGTATATTATAATTATTAGGTGCTAATGCTAATGCATTAAGTGTGTATTTTATTGATAATTCAAAATTGCTTAATAATTTATGAGCCTTGGATAAATTAGTATATGCAGGAACATAAAATTTATTCAATTTTATCGTATCATTAAAATTATCTATTGCTTCTGAAAATCTACCTAATTTAAATAGAGCTACACCTTTATTATTTAAATCTTCAAAATTTTTTCTTAAATCAGAAATTTTTTCATAATGTAATAAACAATTGTTCCAATCTTTTTTATTAAAATATATTTTTGCTTTTATTTTATTGATATGATTGGGGTCTTGTTTCTGTTTTAGAAGCTGGTCTAATAAAG
>VMCO01000084.1 GCA_008081325.1 Flavobacteriaceae bacterium | reverse complement strand
AAAATAAGTGTCCATAATAAAATTTTTTTTCTATCTGATTGTCAATAGCTGCAGGTAATTCTTCAAACCATTTTTTTTCATTTCTGGGAAATGCAACGTCCAGAGACATCATATCACCAACTTCTCTATTTTTTAAGGCATGATATCTTCCTATTGCGCTCGCAGAAACAAATCTGTGAAGTGAAGCTTTTTTACCCTCTTTTTTAGTACATTCAAAAAAATCTCCATCATTAGTTTTAAAAAAATGAGCAAAATATTTTCTTGCCTCATCAATTCCATCATCAGACATTTCAATAATCCAATGATGTTCAAATCTATCTCTAAACTGCTCCATTTTCTTTGGAAGGTGGTTTGGAAATAATAAGCTTAAAAATTGCATAAGTCTATCAGAAAACTTGTCGGGTAAAAATTTTACTTTACTTGCAATAATGTCAACATTTCTTTTTAACTCGAATAGTGTTGGTAAAAAATTTGTACCTAGTTTTTCAATTACTAGAAAATTATCCTTACTGTATTTCTTTGCTGCATCATAACAATCCCTATGTAAATAATCCCCAAGAGTAGGTAAATTATCGAATTTGGATAAAACATCCCTTCTTATTTTCCAAAATACATCAGGATTATTGGTTCCTAAATAAAAAACTTTATTTTTTTTCGCCTTTGAATAAGTATCTAATCTAAGTGCAAAAACCACTACTTTACCTGAACTTCCAGACGCACCATACAACAATCTTTTATCTGAATTAAACCTAGCTGGTGTGTCTTCATCTATCCCTCTAACTATTTTAGAATATTTATCATCTGAAGCTAGTTTTTTACTATAAATAATATCTTGATCTTTATAGTTATTATTTTGTAAATTATTTAAAATTGTCTCTGGATCATCACCTAAATTAACCCCTAGTTCGTTAATTAACTCAAGTTCGCCATCTATATTAATCTTTGCATATAAGGCTAGTTCTGTGTATGCTGGACCTCTTTTAACTAATGATCCCCCAGAATTATTACAAACACCTCCTACTATGGTAGCGCCTATTGATGTGGAACCTATTACTGAGTGTGGATCTCTGTTATAAGGTTTTAATTTTTTCTCTAAATCATATAAAGTACTACCTGAAAGAGCTATAATCTGTTTAGCATTATTTATCAGTTGTATATTATTAATACGTAGAGTGTTAATGACTATTACTGGCCTATCATAATTTTTTCCATAGGGGGTAGAGCCTCCCGTTAACCCTGTATTAGCAGCCTGCATAATTATAATAAAATCATTTGAAACACATATCTTAATAAGTTTCCATAATTCTAATAAAGTACCAGGCTTTAAAATTGCTAGGGCATCTCCATTACCATATCTCCATCCGTTAACAAAAGGTTGTTTTTGCCATTTTTGGGTTATAACAAACTTATTGCCGATAACTGAATTAAATTCACTAATAACAGTTGAATTATTTTTCATTTAACACTAAATTATACTTATAAAGTAAAACCATTATTTTTAAATATTATTAATAATTTTTAGAAGTTATTAATAAACTATATTTTTAACCACTCATTAAACTTATATGAATAATTCTTTTGGAAATATTTTTAGATTAACAACTTTTGGTGAATCTCACGGTAAAGCTATTGGTGGAATAATTGATGGTTGTCCTGCTGGACATAAAATTAATCTTGAACATATTTCAAATGAAATGCAAAGAAGAAAACCAGGTCAATCCAAAATTGTTACACAAAGAAAAGAGGAAGATTCAGTTGAATTTCTCTCTGGAATTTTTGAAGGTAAAACAACAGGTACACCAATTGGTTTTTTAATAAAAAATAATGATCAAAAAAGTAAAGATTATAATCATCTAAAGGATTCATTTAGACCAAGTCATGCAGATTTTGTTTATGAAAAGAAATATGGTATTAGAGATTATAGAGGAGGAGGTAGGAGTTCTGCTAGAGAAACAGCCTGTAGAGTTGTTGCGGGTGCAATAGCTAAACAAATTTTAGATAATATTAAAATCAATGCATACACTAAATCTATCGGGAATATTTCTCTTGATGATAATTACATACTGGATAATCATAAAAACATTGAAGATAGTATAGTTCGTTGCCCAGAAAAGACCACGTCTGATAAGATGATTTCTGAAATAAAAAATGCTCGAAAAAACGGTGATACACTTGGAGGTATTGTAAAATGTGTTATAAAAAATGTCCCAGTAGGACTAGGAGAACCTATTTTTAATAAACTTCACTCTGAATTAGGTAGAGCCATGTTAACTATCAATGCGGTAAAAGGATTTGAATACGGTAGTGGTTTTAATGGCACTAAAATGAAAGGATCAGAGCATAATGATATTATTCAGGTTGATGAAACTACTCTAAGTAATTACTCAGGTGGTATTCAGGGTGGAATAAGCAATGGTATGGATATTTATTTTAATGTTGCCTTTAAACCAGTTGCCACAGTAATGAAAGATCAACAAACCATAAATTCTCAAGGAAAAGAGTCCATAATTAAAGGAAAGGGTAGACATGATCCTTGTGTTGTACCCAGAGCTATTCCTATTGTTGAAGCAATGGCTGCAATGGTTCTATTAGATTACTATTTAATTAATAAAACAAAAACAATATGAGTTTAAAAAATCTACCATTGCATTGGAAAATTATTTTAGGAATGTTTCTAGGGGTATCATTTGGTTTTTTAATGTCAAATTTTGATCAGACCGGTAAAGACATAATTTCAGATTGGATTAAACCTTTTGGTACAATATTTATAAACGCACTGAAATTAATTGCGATCCCACTAATTTTAGCATCTCTAATTAAAGGGATTTCTGACCTTAAGGATATTTCTAAACTTTCAAAAATGGGTGGGATTACTATCACTACCTATTTAATTACAACTGTAATTGCAGTTAGTGTTGGTTTAGCCATTGTTAATGTTGTTAAACCTGGAAATTCTATTTCAGATGAAACAAGAATTGAATTGCTAAATGCATATGAAGATGATGCAGATAAGAAAAGAGAAGCTGCAGCTGAAACAAAAAATTCTGGACCTCTCCAACCAATTATTGATATTGTTCCATCTAATATTATAAGTGCTGCAACAGACAATAAAAATATGCTACAAATAATTTTCTTCTCTATTTTATTTGGTATATCAATGATTCTAATTCCTGAAAAAAAATCAAAACCGTTAAAAGATTTTTTTGATTCATTAAATGAAGTAATATTAAAAATAATTGACCTAATTATGAGTTTTGCTCCATATGGGGTTTTTGCTTTACTGGCAACGCTTATTGTTGAAGCCCCAAAATGGGATTTATTGAAAAGCTTATTACTTTACTCAATAACACTTATAATAGGTTTGTTTTCACTAATTGTAATATATACAATTGCAGTAAGATTAATTCTAAATAAAAGCCCTAACTTCTTTTTTAAGGGAATTTTACCCGCACAACTAGTAGCCTTTTCGACAAGTTCAAGTGCAGCGACACTTCCTGTTACAATGGATAGGGTTCACAATAATTTGAAAGTTAAAAAGGAGGTTTCAAGTTTTGTTTTACCAATTGGTGCAACTATAAATTTGGATGGAACCGCTGTTTATCAGGCAATTGCAGCAGTATTCATTGCTCAAACATTTGGATTAGATTTATCATTAACAGCACAATTAGGAATCATAGTAACAGCAACATTAGCCTCGATAGGTGCTGCTGCAGTTCCTAGTGCAGGAATTATCGTACTTGTAATTGTTTTAGCTCAAGCTGGGATTCCTGAGGCCGGATTAGCTTTAATATTTGCTGTTGACAGACCCCTAGACATGTGTAGAACGGTTGTTAATATCACAGGAGATGCAACAGTTTCTATGATAGTTGATAAAATTGTTTCGAAAAAATGAATGTCAAATTAGATGATTCTTGGAAAAACCATCTAAATCATCATATAAATTCTGAACAATTTAAAAATCTGGTTGATTTTGTTAATGCCGAGTATAAAAACAATGTCTGCTATCCAAAAGGTAGTTTGATTTTTTCAGCTCTAAATAATTGTGAATTTGAAAAAGTTAAACTAGTAATATTGGGTCAAGACCCATATCATAACCCAAATCAAGCAAATGGACTCGCATTTTCGGTTCCCGAAAATACTACTCATCCACCTTCTTTAGTCAATATATTTAAAGAAATACAACAAGATTTAAATACTGATTACCCATCTAGTGGAGACTTAATGACATGGGTAAAACAAGGGGTTTTATTGTTAAATTCAACTTTAACAGTAAAAAAAAACAGCCCTGGAAGTCATCAAAATAAAGGATGGGAGGATTTTACTGAT
>VMCO01000009.1 GCA_008081325.1 Flavobacteriaceae bacterium | reverse complement strand
CGATAGCAGGCATCCCTTTGTTGACACTGGACCTTTAACAGATGACATCCCCCGCAGAGCTTTTAACCTTAATTCAATTGCAATCTCTTTAAACTCTACAAATTTTGGTGAATTAGTTGATTTACATGATGGTTTAAGTGATATTAAACAAAAAATTGTAAATACCCCTTTAGATTCTAATATTACCTTCTCTGATGATCCTCTCAGAATGCTAAGAGCTGTGAGATTTGCATGTCAATTAGGTTTTGAAATTCATTCAGATTTGATTAAAACGATGAATAAGCTAAAAGAAAGGATTCTTATCATTTCCGGTGAAAGAATTATTGATGAAGTGAATAAAATTATTTTAACTAAAACTCCGTCGAAAGGATTCAAAATTTTAGAACACACAGGTTTATTAGATTTAATCTTTCCTGAACTGACAAATCTGAAGGGAATTGATGAAATAGAAGGACAAAAACATAAGGATAACTTTTATCACACACTAGAAGTTCTTGACAATATTTGTCAAAACACCGACAACCTTTGGTTAAGGTGGGCAGCATTGCTGCACGACATAGGCAAAGCGCCAACTAAGAAGTTTAATAAAAAAATTGGTTGGACATTTCACGGTCATGAATTTGAGGGAAGTAAAATGGTATATAAATTGTTTAAAAGACTTAAAATGCCATTAAATGACAAAATGAAATACGTGCAAAAATTGGTTTTAATGAGTTCTAGACCAATTGTTTTGGCCCAGAAAAATGTAACAGATTCAGCCGTCAGAAGACTGATTTTTGATGCCGGTGACTCAGTTGAGGATTTAATGACATTATGTGAAGCAGATATCACAACAAAGAACAAAAATCGATTTAAAAAATATCATGATAACTTTAGAATTGTCAGAGAAAAAATCGTCACGGTTGAAGAAAAAGATAATATAAGAAATTTTCAACCTCCAATTTCTGGAGCTGAAATCATGACTACCTTTAACCTAAAGCCGTGTAAAACAATCGGTATAATTAAGGAAAATATAAAAGAAGCTATTTTAGATGGTGATATTGAAAATAATTATGAGGATGCATATAACCTTATGATAAAAGAAGGTAAAAAATTGGGGTTAACTTATGGAGAATAATTTTCACAAACTTGCTAAATTATCTTTGGTGTTAATTTACATTGTAATTATTGCCGGTGCATTTGTTAGAATGACAGGTTCAGGTATGGGATGTCCAGATTGGCCAAAATGTTTTGGTTTTTATATTCCTCCCACAGAAAAATCTCAAATTTTATTTAAATCCAATTCAGATTATAAAAAAGGACAAATGATAATTTATAATCAAGAAGAATTATTGGTTGCTAAATCTGATTTTAAAAGTGAGACCAGTTTAAATTTAAATAACTGGGAGGTTTACGAAAAACACGACTACGTAATATTTAATCCTGTACATACATGGATTGAATACATAAATAGGCTTATCGGAGCAATTTCTGGGATTCCTATTTTACTTTTTACTTTTATATCAATTGTTTATTACAAAAAGTTTAGGCATCTAACTTTCATTTCAGTAATAACCGTTTTTGCAATGGGATTTCAGGCATGGCTTGGTAAAACTGTTGTTGATTCAAATTTAGCTGGTTACAAAATTACAATACATATGTTGATGGCGTTATTTATCGTCGCTTTACTTATATATCTTGTCTATTCTGGAAGCAAAAGTTTTATTAAAAAAAATAAGGGATTTAAATATTTAATACTGTTTGGATTGTTCCTTACTTTAACTCAAATTGTTTTAGGTACACAGGTAAGACAACTAGTAGATGAACAGGTTAAATTATTTGCATACGATAAATCTATGTGGCTTAACGACACTCCACTTGTTTATGAATACCATAGAACATTTTCAATATTAGTTATTTCCGTAAATACAGCTCTATTTTTAATAAACAAGAAATTACAACTTGGTAACAACTATATTAATTATGTTTTGCTGCTTCTTGTATTTGAAATAATAACAGGTGCTTCAATGTTTTATTTTGATTTTCCCTTTGGAACTCAAACTGCTCATTTAGTGTTTGCTAGTATAATTTTTGGACTACAATTTTATATATTACTTCAAAATTTTTTAACAGAAAAAAAATTAAAAATAAATGATTTACAGACTTAGGATAATTCTTGATAATGATACAAAAGAAGACATACTTAGGGATGTTGAAATAGATAAAAACTCAAATCTCACAGATTTACATGAGCTTATTTTATTGTCATTTAATTTTAGTGCTGATCAAATGGCATCTTTTTATACTGTTGACGAAGATTGGATTCAATTAAATGAAATAAGTTTAATGAATTTTGACGAATCAACAGATTCAATGGATTCCGTGTTAATAGCGAATATTCTTAACAACCAATACACAAAACTTCTTTACATTTATGATTTTATGAATATGTGGACATTTTATGTTGAACTAATTGAAGAGGCTAAAGAAATCAATAATATAATTTATCCAAGAATAATATTATCTATAGGGGATGTTCCTAAAAAAGCACCTGAAAAAAAATTTACAAGTGAGGATGATGAGGATGAAGATTTAGGTGAAGATGAATATTTATATTAATTCAATCTAATGGATTTCAAGCTGATTACTGACTTTATACCTACTGGCGATCAGCCTTCTGCAATTAAGTCACTTATTGACGGAATTAAAAACAACGATAAACATCAAACTTTATTAGGGGTTACAGGTTCCGGTAAAACATTTACTGTAGCTAATGTAATTCAGGAAATTAAAAAACCAACTCTAGTACTAGCTCACAACAAAACTCTTGCAGCTCAACTTTATTCAGAATTTAAAAGTTTTTTTCCAGAAAATCTTGTAGAGTATTTTGTTTCATATTACGATTATTATCAACCAGAAGCATATATTCCTACAACGGGAGTTTATATTGAAAAGGATTTATCAATAAACGAAGAAATTGAAAAGTTGAGACTAAGTGCAACTTCTGCCCTTCTTTCAGGAAGAAAAGACATAATAATCGTTGCTTCAGTTTCATGTATTTATGGAATGGGAAATCCTCAAGAATTTAAAAACAATACGATTCAGATTAGTGATAATTCTAATATTTCCAGAACAAATCTTTTAAACAGATTAGTTCAAAGCTTATACTCAAGGTCAATTAGTGATGAGTTCAAACAAGGTAAATTTAGAATTGTTGGTGATACAATCGATATATTCCCGGCTCACACTGATTTTGCATACAAGATTCATTTCTTTGGAGATGAAATTGAAGAGATTGAAAAGTTTGACCCCCTTAATAATACAATATTTTCAAAGGAAAAATCAATTTTAATTTATCCTGCAAATATTTTTGTTAGTTCTCCCGACAAGATACATGATGTAATAAAATTAATCCAAGATGATCTACTAAAACAATATGATTACTTCAATGAAATTGGAAGTACGTTAGAGGCAAGTAGGATTAAGGAAAGAACAGAATTTGATATGGAAATGATCAAAGAACTAGGTTATTGTTCAGGAATTGAGAATTATTCTAGATATTTTGACGGAAGAAAACCTGGAACAAGACCTTTTTGCTTGCTTGATTACTTTCCAGATGATTATCTAACTATTATAGATGAAAGTCATGTGACAATTCCACAAGTTAGGGCAATGTATGGAGGTGATAGAAGCAGAAAAGAAAACTTGGTTGAGTATGGATTCAGATTACCGGCTGCAATGGATAATAGACCTTTAAAATTTGAAGAATTTGAATTTCTGCAAAACAATGTTATTTACGTTAGTGCAACACCTGCAGATTATGAGCTAGAGATGAGTGAGGGAATAATTACCGAACAAATTATTAGACCTACCGGCCTACTGGATCCCGTAATTGAAATCAAACCAACAAAACATCAAATTGACGACTTAATTGATGAAATTCAAAAAAGAGTTCACATAAAGGAAAAAATTTTGGTAACTACATTAACAAAAAAAATGGCAGAAGAACTTACATCTTTTTTAACTAAAATTGAAATAAGATCAAAATACATACATTCAGATGTTGATACAATTGAAAGAGTAGAAATAATGCAAGGATTAAGGGAAGATAAGTTTGATGTACTAATTGGAGTAAACCTCTTAAGAGAAGGACTTGATTTACCTGAAGTGTCATTAGTTGCAATCCTGGATGCAGACAAAGAAGGTTTTTTGAGATCACATAGATCATTAACTCAAACTATCGGAAGGGCTGCGAGACATATTAATGGAATAGCAATTTTATACGCCGACAAAATAACTAAAAGCATTTAAAAAACTATTGATGAAACCCATTATGGTAGAACAAAACAG
>VMCO01000022.1 GCA_008081325.1 Flavobacteriaceae bacterium | reverse complement strand
ACTCAGATAATGTGCTTCAGCATTTAAATCATTAAAATATTGATTTATATAAATAGAACCTTTTATTTCACTGTGTAATCTTTTAGCTACCTCATAATATGATCTAGGGTCATCAGCGGCAACATTAGCTGGGCAAACATATACTTTTGCTCCCATTGCCTTTAGCATATCAATTTTGTCGTTTGAGGATTTTGAAGAAACAGCCAGAATACACTGATAACCTTTGATTAGAGAAACCATTGCTAAACTAAAACCAGTATTTCCTGATGTTGTCTCAATAATAGTATCACCCGGCTTCAATATGCCTTTTTTTTCAGCCGATTCAACAATATGCAAAGCAATTCTATCTTTTGAGGAATGTCCAGGGTTAGCTGATTCAAGCTTTGCTAGGAACGTGCCTGAGAAGTCTTTGGTTAGTTTATCTATTTTTACCATGGGGGTGTTACCCACAAGCTCCAATAAATTATTAAAAACATTTTTATTTTTTTTCATTTAAATTGAAAAAACAATTGTTTAGAGCACTACAAAAATAAGTGTTTTTAGGATTATTATTAAATAATACTTTTATAATTTATCGACAATTTGCAACAAAGATTTGTGATCGTTATCGGTATAGTCCAAGTGAGTAACAATTCTAATTTTTTTATCACCCATTGAATACCAATCAAAAATTATATTTTGATCAGTAAAATATCTAATAATTTTTTGTTTTTCCTCGGGTTTATTTAATTCAATAATTATGATGTTTGTTTCAACGTCATTTATCTGACTTACAAAATCTTTTGATAAGAACTTATTTGCAATTTCTTTAGCCCTAACATGATCATGTTTTAGTCTATTTATATTATTCTCTAAAGCATATAAACCTGCTGCTGCTAAGTATCCTACTTGACGCATCCCTCCTCCAAAAATTTTTCTAATTCTCAATGCTTTTTCTATTAATGACTTTCTTCCAACTAAAACTGACCCAATTGGGCAACCTAACCCTTTACTCAAACAAACCGAAATAGTGTCAAAAATATCACCATATAGTTTTGGATCATTTTCCATTGCTATAATTGAATTCCAAATTCTTGCCCCATCCATATGTAATCCAAGTTTATTATCAGTGCAAATTTTTTGAATTTTTTCAAATTCATCTACATCCCAACAATACCCTCCCCCTTTATTGGTAGTGTTTTCCAAAGAAACCATCTTTGTCATTGGGGAATGATAAAAACTCTTAGGATTGATAGCTTGTTTTATTTGTTTAGAATCAAAAAAACCTTTTTCACCGTCAAGAAGTTTAAAAGAAACACCACTATTGAACGAGGCTCCGCCACCTTCATAATTATAAACATGAGA
Source organism: Flavobacteriaceae bacterium (assembly GCA_008081325.1). Lineage (GTDB taxonomy): Bacteria > Bacteroidota > Bacteroidia > Flavobacteriales > Flavobacteriaceae > MED-G13. The sequence goes on along the minus strand of VMCO01000022.1, from coordinate 3,012 downwards.
ATATTTATGAGCAATAACCTGATCTCCTGGATTTGTATGAATTTTAATCGCTGTCTGGTTAGCCATAGTTCCCGAAGGAAAAAACATTGCTTTTTCCATTCCAAAGTATTTAGCAACTGTTTGCTCTAATTCTATTACCGTAGGGTCTTCACCATAAACATCATCACCAACATTTGCGTTTAACATAGCCTCAAGCATTTTATTGCAAGGCTTAGTTATAGTATCACTTCTTAAATCTATCATCTTTTAGGAATGTAACTACAATTATCCGTCCCGATAGGAGATCCATCAGGTATCTTTAATGAATTTTTTATTTTATATTCTTCTGGGTCCTCATAAAAATCATTAATCATTTTAATATAATGACTTGAATATTTTGAAAGTTTGTAATCCTTTCTTTTTTTGGATAATAGCTCTGTTATAATTTTTGACAAGTAATCATTGCTAATGTTTTGAACCTGTGAAAAAGTACTTGAATCATTAATAACCTTGAAAATATTTTTTAATAAGCTCACATTAACAATATGCTGAACTTCTTCATGATAAGAATCATTAATCGATGAGATATTATTTGTTTTTAAAAGAATTGTTCTTTTGAATATATAATCATATAAATCATTTAAACTAAGATTAGAATTATCCAAGGAATGTTGTAATATTAATCTATTAAGTCGTTTTGGCCTTAATATTAAGCCTAAAGTCATATCAGCAGATGTTTCACTAATTGAAAAAGGATCAAAAGCTACTCCCAAATTTGATTTGAAAGACTCTCGTGTTCTCGGATATCCAAATGCCCTTGGAGGAAATAACTTTAATTTATCCTTAGGGATTGCTAGAAAACTGGGAGATAGAGTTTTGACTAGTGAATTTAGAGCTTCTAGTTGAATGTCTTTATCGAGGTAATGAAATTCATTTTGATTATCACCAACCAAAGAATAATTATAATCCATACCACCAATTATCTTCGCAGTAGCCTCGGTTTGATATCTGTGAAAAAAGTATAATGGAACAAAAACATCCTCTAGCACTGAATTTGGAGTTCCTACAGGCACATTGTTTTGTGAAAAATTTTGAATCGCTTTTTCTCTTATTTCAATTACTTTATCTAATCCAGAGTATGATGTATCTCCATTGTCCCAAAGATGAGCATATGCATGAGAGCCATCTAATGAACGTGCATCATAGTCACTGATAAACCTTAAACCATCATTTGTAGCATTTTCCAAAATTTTATTAAGCTCATCATTTTCATTTTGATTTGATTTGAAATCACTATAACTATAAGCTACGGTAACCTTGTCCCAATCCCCAATTCCAGTGTCATAAGCATCATCAAAAACAATTTCACCGTCATTAATATTCACTAACGGATGGGGATAATCCATGACCGAGGCTCTGTCGTTGGAGCTTGCTGCAAAATTATGTGCAAATCCAATGGTATGTCCGATTTCGTGAGCACTTAACTGTCTTATCCTTGCAATTGCCAACTCAAGCATTTGATCATTTTGGTTTTCTGAAATGAAAGGATCTTTGGTTAACGCTTGAGCAATCATATAATCTTGTCTTATCCTAAGACTTCCTAAACTCACATGCCCTTTAATTATTTCACCAGTTCTTGGATCAACAACACTAGCACCATAACTCCAACCTCTAGTAGATCTATGCACCCATTGAATAACGTTGTATCTACAATCTAATGGGTCAACATCTTCAGGAAGCATTTTAACCTGAAAAGCATCTTTAAACCCTATTGATTCATATGCTTGATTCCACCACTCTCCTCCATCTAAAAGTGCACTCTTTACCGGTTCTGGAGTTCCAGGATCTAGATAATATACAATTGGCTCTATAGCTTCGGAGATTTCCGCTTCTGGATTTTTCTTTTCTAATCTATGTCTTATTACATATTTCTTATTAATTGGCTCATCAATTGGTGTTGAATAGTCCATATAAGAAATTGAAATGGCTCCACTTCTTGGGTCAAATTTTCTAGGCTTGTAATCATTATCAGGTAATTTAATAAATGAATGATGTTGAATAACTGTCACGTTATTTGGATCTGGACTTACACTTCTGATCAAATTACCTTTTGCCTCACCTGAAAACGTCAAAAGAGCTTCAAACTCTACATTTTCTGGAAAAGCTTTAGTATTTATCATCTCAATTGCACTTTTAGACTTATCAATTTTGTATGAACCCTGTTTCGTGTCGCGAAGTCTTTTTGCTACTCCATGTCTATCATACATTAAAAAAGGGGTGAAATCTATTAAATGATATTCATCTTTAGATTCAATGATTTCAAATCCAAATATCACGCTCCTAGCAAAAGCCTGCTCAACACTCTTTTTTTCACTTGAATTTTCTGTTTGAGCTCTATAATATAAGTTAGGCTCAATAAGTAGTACTTTATTTCCCTTTTTAATAAACTTAACCAATTTTTCCGAACCCAATTGACCTCTATCTAGTCCGATGTCATTTGATCCAACTCCTGAGGCTAAGGAACCAACGTATAAAAATTCATAATCAACTTTATCAACTTTTAGATAAATCTTGTCCTTTGATTCATCATAAGAGAAATTAAAAAAACCATTGAATTCTTTTGGTTTATTTTCTTGAGATAATGAAAAATTTACTGTAAAAAGAAATAATATTAGTGTAAATCGTATAGTGTGCATCATGAAAAATTTTTACTAAATCTACACAATATAAATTTTTAATAAAAAAATATTCTCAACTTGTTCAATTAGTGTTAATTTTGAAATATGATTACTCTTGAACAAATACATTCATTTAGAAATCGCCTGGATGCGTTAAGGGGGTATCTTTGACTATGATGGAAAAAAGACTGCCTTAAAAGATGAAGAAAATAAAACACTTCATAGTAACTTTTGGGATGACTCTTCAAAAGCTCAAATAGTTCTTAAAAAAGTCAAATTTTTAAAAAACTGGATTGATAGTATTGAAAAATTAGAAGAGAATATTTCTGATTTAGAAATTCTACTTGAATTTAAC
>VMCO01000144.1 GCA_008081325.1 Flavobacteriaceae bacterium | reverse complement strand
GAACTATTTGTTAAGTATACTGATAATGAAATAATTGTTGATGGAGTTCTAGACGAGTCTGATTGGTATCTTGCATCACCTGCTACCAACTTTTATGAATCTTTTCCAAATCATGGAGTAACAAGCAAAAATCAGGCAATTATAAAAGTGATGAATGATGATAATTTTCTATATGTTGGAATCAAGGTATTTGTTAAAAAAGAAGATTTAAAGTCAAATACCTTAAGAAGAGATTTTCAAGCTGGAAATTCTGATAATATAACAATGATTTTTGACACTTTCAATGACGGTAATAATGCATTTGTGATTGGAAGCAACCATTTAGGAATTCAAAGAGATATGTTGCTATTCAATGGAGGGAATGGTATGAGGGATTGGGATATGACCTGGGATATTAAATGGTTTTCAGAATCTAAAATTTATGATGACTTTTATATAACTGAATGGAAAATACCATTAGCTGCTTTTAAATATAGAGAGGGAGAAACAAAATGGAGAGTAAATTCTTACATGAGGAATACCAAAAGTAATTCATGGATAACCTGGAATCTTGCACCCGAAAATTTAATGTTTTTTAATTTAGCTTTTACGGGAGACATGTATTTTGAAAGACCTCTTGGAAAATCAGTTTCAAAAAAATCTTTTATCCCATATATTAATAGCATTGCATATAATGATTTTCAAAATACTATTAAAGATGATGATTTTGAATTTGGTGGTGATGCTAAATTTATTCTTGACAACTCTTTAACCCTTGACCTAACCGTAAATCCTGATTTCTCTCAAGTTGAGGTTGATCAGCAGGTTACTAACCTTACGAGATTTGAAATTTCTCTTCCTGAAAAAAGACAATTCTTTATTGAAAATAGTGATCTATTCACAGAGCTTGGAAACGGAAGAGAAGCTAGACCGTTTTTTTCCAGGAGAATTGGAATAGCAAAAGATTTAAACGGAAATAATATTCAAAATAAAATTATAGCTGGACTAAGACTTAGCGGTAACATAAATAAAAAACTTAGGGTAGGATTACTAAATATGCAAACCGAGCAAGATTTAGATAACGAAATTTCAGCATTTAATAATTCAATATTTGTTCTTCAACAAAAAGTTTTTGGCAGATCCAACTTTAATGCATTTTTCATAAATAGAGATGCTACAAGTGATAATGATTTTTTAAACAATAATGAAAAATTTAACAGGGTTTTAGGGTTTGATTATAATCTGAGAGATATTAATAGTAAGTGGAGCGGTAAATATTATTTTCATAAATCCTATTCACCTGAAAATAATGATGATTCAACGTCTTTTGGTATAAGTACAACTTATGAATCAAGAACTTTTAGCACGAGAATCGCTGGCTCATATATTGGAGAAGATTTTCGATCAGATCTTGGATTTATTAGAAGAACTGATATAATTAAATTATATCCAGAAATTAGATATACATTCTGGCCCAATGAATCAAAATTAATTAATCACAGCATTGAAATTACACCTGTTTATGTTTTAAAGCCAAGTATAAATAATGAAATTTCTGATTACTATATCATATCAAAATGGGCTGCAGAACTAAGAAATAGTAGTAGAATTAATTTCACAATGTGGAATAGATATACTTATTTATATGAAAATTTTGATCCTACAGGCACTAATAACGGAAACCCACTTCCAGCTAATAGTGATTACTATTATACAAACTTTGATTTTTCTTTTAATTCTGACTACTCAAAAGATTTTACTTATCAAATAAATCCATCTTTTGGTAAATTCTACAATGGTTATAAAACATCTATTGATTTAGAATTAAGTCAAAGAATAAGACCAAAATTTACCAGTTCGATTCAAATGAAATACGATAAAGTAGATTTACCAGAATCATATTCGTCAGCTAAAATATTCTTAATAGCACCAAGAATGGAATTCACCTTTTCGAAAAACATTTATTGGGCAACACTTGTTCAATATAGCAATCAAAATAATAATTTAAGTTTGAATACAAGACTTCAATGGAGATTTGCCCCTCTTTCAGATTTATTCCTTGTATACAATGATAATTATTATACCGAAAACAGGTACGACAGCATATTTATTCCAAGAGTAAAAAACAGATCAATTAATCTTAAACTCACATACTGGCTAGATATATAAATGAAAAAAATTGTTGTTCTTATTTTTGTTATTATTTACTCATGTTTATCAGATAAAGATGAAATAAAAATCAGCGGAAAAATTAGTGGTCTAAATAATTCTACTATTTATTTAGTTAAAGTAGATGAAAATATAGTTTTAGATTCAAGTAAGGTTGTAGATGAAAAAGTTAATTTAACTGCCTACATAAATGAACCACTAGAGTTAGCACTAAGGATTGAATCAAAAAACTCAACAAAATCATATAGTTTTTTTTCAGAACCATCATCTAAATTAATATTTACAAGTTCCAAAGAAAAGTTTGAATATAATGGAAAAATAGAGAACTCTGTGATGAACTCTGAATATTATAAATTAAAAACTCAAATAGAAAAATACGATGAGAAAGATTTAGAGCTGTTAGCTGATCAAATAAAATTTTCAGTGGAGGGTGATCAAAAAAACTATAATTTAATTGAAGAAAAAAGAATTAAGATAAATCAAAAGAAAATATTATTAATAGTTAATTATAGTATTAACAATAACTCAAGTCCGCTATCAGCCTTCATTGTATTTAAGTATAAAGAAAGTATTAATGAAAACTATTTAGAAAAAATATATGCTAATTTTTCGGATAAGCTTAAGGATTCATATTATGCAAAAAAAATAATTTCTAAGCTCTAGAGTAATCATCTTGTAACCTAACAATATCATCCTCATCTGATGGATTATCCGAGTCAGTGTGAATCCAAATTTCTGCAACTATACCAAAATCTGATAAACCAATTAATCGATGCCTTTCCTCTTTCTGAAAGTGAATTATATCATCCTCTTTGAAAATTTCCATTTCATTTTCATGATCATCCATTGACCTAATAATACCAACTTTATTTTTTAAGATTCTCCAAATTTCTTTTCTTCTGAAATGATATTGCCATGAAAGTCTCGATTTTGGATTTACAATTAAAATTTTTGGACTTACTTTATCATCAATCTGTAGCTTTTCTTTTGTAATAAACTTATATATAAATTCTTTAGATTGTGATTCATCAATTAATAAGAAACCACCCCAAGGCCTATCGAAATCAAAACCGACAATATTAAAACCAAAAGATTCAATTAGTTTTTTTGTATTAAAAAAAATATCTTTCATTAACCAGAGTATTCTACAAAGTTACGAGGTGTTTCGTATAATCTAACAGATAATTTAAATTCAGAATTGATATTTTGCCTCAATATATCATAAATGAAAATACATATATTTTCTGCTGATGGTATTACTTTTGAAAAATATGCGATATCTAAATTTAAGTTTTTATGATCTAATCTTTCTTCAATCTCTTTTTTTATAATATTTTTTAGTTCACCCATATCAATAACATAACCTGTTTCAGGATTAATTTTTCCTGTGACACTAACTATCAATTCATAGTTATGTCCATGATAATTTGGATTATTACATTTTCCAAAAACATTTGCATTTTTATGATCAGACCAATTTTTATTATAAAGTCTATGAGCTGCATTAAAGTGTGCTTTTCTACTTACTGTGATTTCCATTTTATTAAACTTTGAGAATATTTGTCCATAATTATTCTAAACCAAGCTGTATAATTTGCAGGGTTGTTTTTCATGTCTACAACAAGTTTATTAATACACATCCACTTCCATTCATCAACCTCTTCAGGATTTGGTTTTGGTATCCCATCGTAAACTCCCAATATAATATGATCATTTTCATGTTCAGTTAGACCATTTGGGAATTTTACCTTATAAATGAAAGAATCAAAGTTCTGTAGATCTGTAACGAAACCCATCTCCTCTTTAAGTCTTCTTTTACCAGCATCAATGTTATTTTCATGTTGTCTTTGATGACTACAGCAAGTATTAGACCAAAGGTTTGGAGTGTGATATTTGGTAGAAGCTCTCTTTTGAAGTAATATTTTGCCTTCACTATTGAAAATGATGACCGAAAATGCTCGGTGCAATAACCCTTTTAAATGAGCCTCCATTTTAGGCATTAAACCTAATTGATTATCAAGCTCGTCAACTAAAATAACCTTTTCCTCCTGCATATATCAAAAGTAAAAAGGTAAACTCAATTAACCTAATTAAATTAAGCTTTGCCTGTAGGACCAAAATTTAATTGAAATTTTGGAGTATCAGAGTCTGGAAGAGAACCAAAAGTATCTGCGAAGCTACTAAGATTATCAGTGAAAGCCGGGGCGAAGGGGTGGGCATGCGGAGGAGTAATA
>VMCO01000030.1 GCA_008081325.1 Flavobacteriaceae bacterium | reverse complement strand
TTAGAAGGTTGGTCAGAACTTCTCAAAGGAAATTCAAGTAAAAAAGAATCTAACAGAATAGCTAATATTAAAGGAGTTTCTGCAGATTCAATGGCCCCATCATCTGCCAACAGAGAGACTGGATTAATTACACCAAAATTTAGACTTCCAACTGAATCAGAGTGGGAATATGCTGCACTTGGTTTAAAAGAAGTTAGAGAATTTAATGTATACCAAGCCAGAAAAAAATATCCTTGGCAAGGTCAATACACAAGAACAGGTCAAAGAAAAAATTTAGGTGATCAGTTAGCAAACTTTAAAAATAGTGATGGAGATTATGGAGGTATAGCTGGATGGTCTGATGACGGAGCTGATATAACTAATAGAGTTGCATCTTATGATTCAAATGCATTTGGATTATATGATATGGCAGGAAATGTTGCTGAATGGGTAGCTGATGTATACAGACCTATTGTAGATGATGAATTTAATGATTTCAATTATTACAGAGGAAATGATTACAAAAAATTTGTAATTAGTGGTGAAGGAGAAGTAGAATTAGCCTCTGAAACTCAATATAAAACTCTTTCAAATGGCAAGAAAGTAGCAGTTGTTAGAGAAGGTGAAATTATGACAATGGATTTAGAAGATTCTGATCTGCAAAATAGAACACAATTTGATAAAAGCTATAACATTAACTTCAGAGATGGAGATGTTAGATCATCTAGAGGATTTAATACTGAAGATGCAAGAGGCGATAGAGCCGACGCTGAAGATGGTGAAACTCAAACAATGTATAAGTCTCCAAACTTAAACAATATTGCAGATTCTGGTGAAACCACGTTAATTAGTGATCAAGTAAGAGTTTACAAAGGTGGATCTTGGAAAGACAGAGCGTATTGGTTAGATCCAGCACAAAGAAGGTTCTACCATCAAGATCAAGCCACTGACTTTATTGGATTTAGATGTGTAATGTCAAGATTAGGTGGAAAATCTCTAGATATGAAAAAAAGATCTAGAAATTAAACGAAATTTTATAATTCTTAAAAAGCCCTTATTAATCATTAGGGCTTTTTTTTATACATTTAATATATGTCGATTAAAGATTTACATGAATTATTTATGAAATCTTCGGGGGTTGTCACTGACTCCAGAAAAATAAAAAACAACTGTATATTCTTTTCTTTAAAAGGAGAAAAATTTAACGGCAATGAATTTGCAAATTCTGCTGTTAAAAAAGGTGCAATGTTAGCTGTTGTTGACGAAAAAAAATTTTCACAGAATAAAGAAAATTATATTTTAGTTGAAAACTGTTTAGAGACTCTTCAAAACCTGGCTAATTTTCACAGAAAAAAATTAAATACCAAGATAATTGGAATCACAGGAAGTAATGGTAAAACTACTACTAAAGAACTAATTAATTCAGTTTTAAAAACACATTTTATCACATACTGTACAAAAGGTAATCTTAATAATCATATTGGTGTTCCTTTATCTTTATTGGAAATTTCAAAGAATACTGAGGTTGCAATCATTGAAATGGGTGCTAATCACATTGGGGAGATTAAATTACTTTCAGAAATAGTTGAGCCTGATTACGGATATATTACAAATTTCGGAAAAGCTCATCTAGAGGGTTTTGGTAGTGAGGAAGGTGTAATAAAAGGAAAAACTGAATTGTATAAATTTCTTTTTAAAAGAAATGGATTTATTTTTTATAATTCAGATGACGAAAAACAAAAATACTTATTGTCAGATTATAAAAATAAATTTGGATTTGGAATAAAATCAAGTGATTTGAATTATACAATAAAAAGTGAAAACCCTACAATTATCTTAGAGGTTAATAATAATATAATTGAAAGTACACTATTTGGAAATTATAATATTCAGAATATTATTTCAGCAGTTACGGTTGGTATGTATCTTAAAATTCCAATTGAAAAAATTAGTAATGGTATATCAAATTATATTTCTTCCAACAATAGATCTCAAATAGTTGAGATTAACAGCAATAAGATAATTCTGGATGCATATAATGCTAATCCTTCAAGCATGTTATTAGCTATAAAATCTTTTGAAAAATCTAAACTTCAAAATAAGGTTTTGATTCTTGGTGATATGTTTGAGCTTGGTCAATATGAAAATAAATTTCATCAGGAAATTATAGATTATTGTGAAAACCTAAACATAAATAGGGTTTTTCTCGTTGGAAAAATTTTTTCAAAAACAATTCATTCAAGAAAGTTTTTAAGCAGTTCTAATTACATTGAATTATCAAAAAGAAAAGAATTTAAAGAAATCAAAAATTCTAATTTATTAATTAAAGGGTCTCGCGGAATACAACTTGAAAAACTCCTTGAATTTATTTCTTAACTAATTTCCAATCAAAGTAATAACTACCTTTCTCTTTGAGGCGTTATTTCTATGTTCACAAAGGTAAATTCCCTGCCAGGTCCCTAATTGTGGAATTCCATTTTTAACAGGAAATGAAACAGAGGAACCTAATAAACTACTTTTTATATGAGAAGTCATATCATCTGGCCCCTCAAAAGTATGCTTAAAATAATTACCTTCTTCAGGAACCATCAGATTAAAATGAGTTTCAAAATCTTCTCTTACTGTTGGATCTGCATTTTCATTTATTGTTAAACTTGCAGAAGTATGTTTAATGAATACGTTTACAATTCCAGTCATAATCGGTAATTCATTTACAATTTGACCAGTAATTATATGAAAGCCTCTTTTAAAAGGTCCGATTGATAATTCTTTTTGAAAAGTCATGATACTAATTAACTAAAAATTTAAGTAATAATTAACAATGATCGATAAAAAAACCAGTGTGTTTGGTATTAAATTTGCAATTATTTATACATATGAAAAAATATATAATTTCAGTTGGAGCTGGAGTATTAATTCTAGCTGTTGCCTACTTAATATCAAGTTTTATACTTAATAACAATAATTCTGAAGAAAGTCTAGTTAACGAACCTTCAAAATTAGTGAAAGTAATAACGGTTAAAAATTCAATTAACCCAATTTACCTGTCAGTTGACGGAAGAATTAGATCAAAAAATAAAATTAATATTTACTCCGAGGTCGCAGGAATATTAAACTTTAATGATAATGCGTTTGTTGAAGGTAATTCTTTTCAAAAAGATGAAATGATTTATTCTGTAAATTCAGATGAATTTCATTCAACTGTAAAACAAGCAAGAAGTGAACTTCAAAATTTAATTGCTTCGGTTTTACCAGATATTAAAATTGATTTTAGCAACAATTTTAAAAATTGGGAATCATATTTTAAAATTTTTGATGTAAACAAATCTGTTTCTGATTTACCCGTTACAATGTCAGAAAAAGAAAAATATTATATTATCGGCAAGGGTATTCAATCAGCATTCTACAGGGTCAAAAGTCTTGAAGAAAGACTTAACAAATATTTCATGTATGCACCATTTGATGGATCAGTTATAAATGTTAAAGTTAACGAAGGGACTATGGTTGCTCCAGGAAAGCTCTTAGGCTCTTTTATAATTGATAATAGCTTTGAATTAACCGTTAATATTCCTTCAAAATATGCATCAGATATTTTATTGAATGAAAAAATTATAATAAATATTAATGCTAAAGATTATTCTGGATTTGTTAAAAGAATAAATAAAAATATTGATGAAATTTCCCAAACGGTAGGAGTTCATATCGAATTCAATAATAAGACCCTTAAAGATGGAATGTATGTAAAAACAAAAATCCCGTTAAGTATTAACGAAGAAGGCTTTTCAATTTCGAGATCAAACCTGATTAATGATTCTTTTGTCTATGTTGCTGAGTCAAATAACACAGTTGGAACCAGAAATGTAAATATTATTTATTATGATGAAGATTCGGTAATTGTTTCAGGACTAGAGGACAACACCAATCTAATTTCATCCTACATCCCAGGAATTTATAAGGGTATGAAAATTAAAATCTCTAATTAGTGAGAAAAATAATATCATATTTTGTCAGATACCCAAAAGCTGTAAACATATTAGTTATGTTTTTTATCGTTTTTGGAATTTCAGGTGTGATTGCCTTAAAATCATCCTTTTTTCCCCTCATCGATTCTAAATTTATTTCCATTAATGCAATATATCCAGGAGCTTCTCCTCAAGAGGTTGAAGAGGGTGTAATCTATAAAATTGAAGAAAATTTAAAAGGTATTCCTGGAATTATAAGGGTTACATCAACTTCTAGAGAAAATTCTGGTTCAATATTAGTAGAAACAGACGAAAAATTTGAACTTGATGCAATACTTTTTGAGGTAAAAAATGCTGTTGACAAAGTACCTTCCTTTCCAGCTGACCTTGAACCAATAGTTATTACCAAAATTGAAGAGCAACAACCAACAGTTATATTTTCATTGT
>VMCO01000148.1 GCA_008081325.1 Flavobacteriaceae bacterium | reverse complement strand
CGATGCACTAAAAATGAGTATCTGATTAAAAGAGCAACAAATATTGGTAATAAAGTTAAATTATATTTTTGAACCCCCGTAATCCAATGTAAAAATAAGAGGATGATCAGTATGATTAATAATTTGATATATCCTATGGACCAATTTGGTATTTTATTTTTGTGAATTCCCAAAATTATAGCAAAATTAAAGGGGAAAGCCCAAAGAAAATTAAAGTTTTGAGCACCAGCAAAATGATTACTAAAAAACCACAGATAAATAATAAGGATTCCGATTGAACCTGTTGTTAAAAAAATTAAAGTATCTAAACTTTTATTCCATTTATTGTTTTTAAAATTAAATATTGTAATGGCTATTATGATTAATGATAATATGAAATTTATTAATAGGGGAGATGGTAAATTTTCACGATAACTTGTTTTTAATTTAGGACTGTGAATAATGTTTCTAGTAATAATATCACCATCATACAAGTCTAAATAGTTCATTAAATTTTCAGGGAGAAAAAATGTTTCTCTTGTGTTGATTTTTTTATCAATTATTGCTCCTAAGCATAAATCAATTCCAAGTGCTGCCCATGAATTTTCATTTATTTTCTCATGAATTAAATCCCTATAACTAAGAATAGCTTCGGACTTTAATTTGTCATCTTTAAATTTATTGTTGGTATTTTCAATAATAATATCGGCTACCCTGGTTGCACAGTTGTCTCTTAAATAATCGTATGTATAGTATGGGTTATTTAAATTGTCAATTAATAATTCAATAATTTTCAAAGTAGAATTCTTATCAAAATCAAGTTGATGTTCAATTATATATCTATTCTCTTTAAAATATCCCTTAACAAAATTTTTATAATTCTGAATACCTAATTTATATTCAGGTCTTCCTTTTACAAAGTTTGAGTAAAAGTTGGGCGCATTAAAATCATATATTCCGTAATTGAAAACAATATCATTATCTAAAACTGAGTCTTTAACTCTTATACCAGTATGTCCAAAGGCATCTGCTAAACTTGATCCTTCTCCGATTGAAAGAATACTGATTTCATATCTGTTAAAATTATCATCCTGGCTTGAAACAAGGTTAACGGAAAAGACCATTGCAGATAGAGCTAGAATATAGCATTTTAAAGAACTGGTTATCATCTTAACAAATTAAGGTTAAACTTCAAGGAAAAAATATTTGAATATAATGCAACTGACTGATTGCCGATATCAGTAAATGCATAATTTACTTCAATATTATTCATGTTAAATCCTATTCCAAAATTAGGCTGAAAGCTAAGTTTTTTAGTTGAATCATATTGAATCTCATTTTGAAAATTTCCCGCACCAAATCTTAAATATACTAGATCAATATATCCTAACTCAAAACCAATGGCAGGGGTGATACTAACAATTTCAGATGAAATAATATCATTAGTTTGATCAAACATTATAAATAAATTCATGGCACTTAGTAAGCTGTATTCATTAGTTAATTCAAATTCTTTGGACAATCCAATTTGTAATTTGGGTATTGTTATCTCTGATTTTTCAGGTATTTCTTGATTTTGACCTTCAAGCGCATTTTGAATATCATTTAATCTATCTTCATCAAAATTCCAATTGTTATATGTTGTGGTTATATCTCTAGCCATTAGTCCAAATTTCCATCCATTTTCATTTTCATGTTGAATTCCAAAATCAAATCCAAAACCCCACGAACTTGCAAAATCTCCAATAATCCTTCTTATAATCTTTACATTTAAACCATAATTTAAATTCAGCAAGCTATTCCTTTTGGCATAGCTAAATAAAAATGCATAATCTGCAGCCGAAAACAATTCTATTCTATTAAAATCGATGTTACCTTGGTTATCAATTAATTGAGTAGTATCCATAATATCATCAACTCCAAATCTTATTAGAGAAAATCCAATTGCAGATTCAGTGTCAATTTTTTTAGCATATGAGATAAAATTATAATTAGCGATATTAGCAAAATAATTTGAGTGCATTAATGAAATTTCATCTCTCTCTACATTTAATAAACCAGCTGGATTCCAATAAGTCGAATTAACATCATCTACTGATGATACTACTGCATTAGCCATACCAATTGACCTAGCATCTACTCCTATATTTAAAAATTCGTTAGAGTATTTGGATGAGTTCTGACTAAAAGCTGTAATCAAGCTAAAAAATAATATAACCAACAGTTTAGTTCTCATTTTATTATAACATGATTAGATACTACTTATTGTAGTTTCAATAAGAATTTGGTAGCAAATTTATGATTTATTTAGAGGTAAATTATTAGATTTACGACAAATAATTTCAGTGAATTTTAAGTTTCTTCCAAATCTTATTACTCTTTTTAACCTATTCTTAGGTTGTATAATTGTTCTATTACTAGTAGAAAATAACCTTGAGGTAAAGTATATTTTTGTTATCTCATGTATCTGCTTAGTTTTAGATTACCTAGATGGTTTTATTGCTAGAAAATTAAACGTTCAATCTGATATTGGACTTCAATTAGATTCGTTAGCAGATTTAGTTAGCTTTGGTTTGGTGCCTGGAATATTAATGTACAACATGTTTAATGCAGCACCATCATCCTCTGTAGGTTCAATATCCTCCTCTTTTATTCCGTTTATTGGTTTTGTTATAACCTTGTCTTCTGCCTACAGACTGGCCCGTTTTAACACCAGAAAATCATCATCAAAATATTTTATAGGATTGGCAACACCTGCCAATACAGTACTTATTTACTCATTGTCTATTATCTCAGTTGATGGTAGTGTTTATTCAGGTATTATTCTTGATTACAATACTTTAATACTTCTTACAATAATCTCTAGTTTTTTGCTTGTTTCTTCTCTTAAATTATTAAACTTTAAATTCAAATCGTTTAAAATAAAAGGAAACAGAAGAAGATTATTTATAATATTTATTTCAATACCCTCATTAGTTTTGTTGGGTATTTACGCTATTCCGTTGATTATTTCTGTCTATATCCTAGTTTCGATAATTACCTTCTATAAATTTAAAACTAAATAGTTTTTTTTCGTAGTTCAAAGTTTTGTCCTAGATATACCTTTCTTACCAATTCATCGTTTGCTAAATCCTCAGGTTTTCCATCTTTGAGAATAGTTCCTTCAAACATAAGGTATGTTCTGTCTGTTATTGCAAGGGTTTCCTGGACATTATGATCAGTAATTAATATCCCAATATTTCTTTTAGTGAGGTCTCTAACAATTTTTTGAATATCCTCAACAGCCAGGGGATCAACGCCCGCAAATGGTTCGTCTAATAGTATAAAGCTTGGATTGGTAGCAAGTGCTCTAGCTATTTCAGTTCTTCTTCTTTCACCTCCTGATAGTAAATCACCGCGACTTTTTCTTATTGCTTGAAGACCAAACTCATCTAGAAGTGATTCTACTTTTTCGATTTGTTCTTTTTTTGAAAGATTAGTCATTTCTAAAACACTATGAATATTATCTTCAACACTCATTTTTCTAAAAACCGATGACTCCTGAGCTAAATATCCGATTCCATTTTGTGCTCTTTTGTACATAGGAAAATTTGTAATTTCTTTATCATCTAAAAAAATCGAACCAGAATTTGGTTTAATTAAGCCTACAATCATATAAAAAGATGTGGTTTTTCCAGCACCATTTGGACCTAGTAACCCAACTATTTCCCCTTGTTTTAGGTTTAATGAAACATCTTTTACAACATTTTTTCCACTGTATGATTTAACTAAATTATTTGCCTTTAATATCATTTGGATTGATTTTTAACCACAATTCTAGAAATAAAAATACTCACTTGATATAATACTACGATTGGTATAGCAACAATAATTTGGCTTGCAACATCAGGAGGAGTAATTACAGCTGCAAGAATTAATACCAAAACCAATGCATATTTTCTGTATTTCACAAGAGAGTCGGGTGTTACTACTCCAGCTTTTGTCAAAAAATAAATTACAATTGGTAGTTCAAATATTATTCCTGAAGCAATCGCAGATGATCTAACTAAACTTATAAAAGAGCCAAGATCAATTTCGTTGAGTACTTCAGTTGAAACTTGGTAAGTTCCAAGAAAATTAATGGATAGCGGGCAAATTATATAGTATCCAAATAATACTCCAATAAAAAACAATAATGATGAAATAAAAATAAACCCTCTTGATTTAGATTTTTCTTCATCTAATAATCCCGGACTAATAAATTTCCAAAACTCATAAAGAACATAAGGAAATGAGATGATAAAACCAGCGATAACAGATGTCATAACATGTGCAGAAAATTGACCTGCCATTGTTCTGTTTTGAACAATAAAAGGGAATTCATCTCCACAAAAAGTTGTTTCTACACCAATAATGGTAGCTGCCTGACACAAAAACTCGTAGGTAGGGAAATCCA
>VMCO01000123.1 GCA_008081325.1 Flavobacteriaceae bacterium | reverse complement strand
AAAACTTGCAACTGGAGAGTTAATGGGTTGCTTCGGTTTAACCGAGCCAGACCACGGATCAAATCCTGGTGGAATGACCACAAATTATAAAGACAAAGGAGATCATTTTCTTTTAAATGGAGCAAAATTATGGATATCTAATTCACCGTTTGCAGATTTAGCAATTGTTTGGGCAAAAAATGAAGAAGGTAGAATTAACGGATTAATTGTTGAAAGAGGAATGGATGGTTTCACGACCCCAGAAACTCACAACAAATGGTCTTTAAGAGCCAGTTCAACTGGTGAACTAATTTTTAACGATGTTAGAGTCCCTAAAGAAAACTTACTTCCTAATAAATCTGGACTTGGAGCACCCTTGGGTTGCCTTGACTCTGCAAGATACGGAATAGCTTGGGGTGCAATTGGAGCAGCAATGGATTGCTATGATACTGCTCTAAGATATAGTAAAGAAAGAATTCAATTTGGAAAACCAATTGGTGGTTTTCAATTGCAGCAAAAAAAATTAGCAGAAATGATTACTGAAATCACAAAGGCTCAGCTGCTAGCATGGAGATTAGGTATAATGAAAAATGAAGGTAAAGCTACATCTGCACAAATTTCTATGGCAAAAAGAAACAACGTGGAAATGGCGATAAAAATTGCAAGAGAAGCAAGACAGATTTTAGGTGGTATGGGTATTACTGGTGATTATTCAATTATGAGGCATATGATGAACTTGGAGAGTGTAATCACTTATGAAGGTACTCATGACATTCATTTACTTATTACAGGATTAGATATTACAGGATTAAACGCTTTTAAATAAATACAAGTGAATATAGATAGCATACAAAACAAGATTAAAGATCATCGAAACAAACTACTTGAGCACAAATTGTACTCCAATATTGAAACTATTAATGATCTGCAAGTATTTACAGAAAATCATATTTATGCTGTATGGGACTTTATGTCTCTTTTAAAAGCTTTACAAATAAGATTGACTTGTACAAAAACTCCGTGGCTTCCTAACAATAATTCTCAAACAGCATATTTAATTAACGAAATTGTATTGGCTGAAGAAACCGATATTAATCAAGTTGGAGAAAGAAAAAGCCATTATGAGTTGTATTTAGATGCAATGATTGATATTGGAGCTAAGACAGAAAAACCTGTCGAAATAATTAATGAAATTGCTAATTCTGAAAATATTTTCAATGCGATTGAGAACATTAATATACACCCTAATATTAAGAATTTTTTAAATTTTACTTTTTCGGTGATTGATGAAGGAAAGCCTCATAAAATTGCTGCAATTTTTACCTTTGGAAGAGAAAATTTAATTCCAAATATGTTTAATGAAATTCTTAGAGAATTTGAAAAAAATGTTAGCGAAGGAGATATATCTAAATTGATATACTACTTTGAAAGACATATTGAATTAGATGAAGATGAACACGGACCAATGGCACTTGAAATGGTATCAATGTTAGCTGAAAATGATCCAATTAAGTGGAAAGAAATTGAAGATATTTCTATTGAAGCACTTGAAAAAAGAATTCTTCTATGGGATGCAATTAACGAGCAAATTGAAAATAAAACCTGGACTGATCTGAGATCTTCTGACGAAGAGACATACTCTCATGAGTATAAAAATTTAAAACCTGATTTTAAATTTTAATTTAAGTATTTATCTTTTTAAAAAGATTATTTAATAGACTTTACAACTGAACCTTCTGCTTTTTTTAAAGTTCCGTCAAATCCGGCAACACCTGATACAGTGGTATATTTTAAGATAAACTTTTTATCCGGATTAATTATCTTAAAAGCTGCCTGACACATAAGAGCAGCTTCATGAAATCCACATAAAATTAAATTCAACTTTCCTGGATATGTGTTAATATCTCCAATTGCAAAAACACCAGGAATATTAGTTTGATAATCAAGTGAATTGTTTACGACTATAGAATTTTTTTCAATATTTAATCCCCAATCTGAAATTGACCCCAGTTTAGGAGTAAGACCAAATAAAGGGATAAAAAAATCAGCATTTAACTGAATCTCTTCATTCTCTTTTATTATGAAAACCTTTTCCAAGTTTTCTGATCCTTCCAATTTAAATACTTCAGCACTAGTAATCAGATCAATTTTATTATCGTCTTTTAATTTTTGAACTTTTTCAACCGAATCATTTGCTCCTCTAAATTCATTTCTTCTATGAACTAATGTAACTCTTTTAGCAATTTTAGCAAGCTCAATTGTCCAATCCAAAGCTGAGTCACCTCCTCCAGAAATAATAACATTTTTGTCTTTGTAGATATTGGGCTCTTTGATAAAATATGAAACACCTTTTTCCTCAAAATCCTGTATACCTTCGAAACTTGGTTTTCTTGGCTGAAAGCCGCCCAATCCACCTGCTATTACAACGATTGGAGCATTATGTTTTGTGCCTTTATTTGTGGTAACAATGAAGGAGCCGTCAGATTGCTTTTCAAGTTTTTCAGCTTTTTCACCTAGGGTAAATCCAGGCTTAAATTGACTTCCTTGTTTTATTAAATTTTCGATTAAATTTCCTGCAAGTATTTCAGGATATCCAGGAATATCATAAATAGGTTTTTTTGGATATAATTCAATACATTGTCCACCTGCTTTTGGAAGTATATCTATTAAATGACATTTCATTTTAAGTAAGCCAGCCTCAAAAACCGCAAACAAACCAACAGGTCCTGCACCAATAATTAAAATATCAGTTTTTATCATTTAGATCTCTAAGCTAATTACCTTTTCTATTTCAGGGACATGTTTTTTTATAATCATTTCAACTCCTGATTTTAAAGTCATTTGATTTACAGTGCATGTTGAGCAAGCACCTTCGAATTTAACTTTTACAGTGTTATTTTCAACACTCACCAGTGAAATATCTCCTCCATCATTATTTAAAAACGGTCTAATTTCTTCTAATGCAGTTTCAATATTATTTAATAATGTTTTTTTCATTTTATTTGCTTACAGCAGAACAACCTGCCATTGTTGTAATTTTTAGTATTTCAGACGGTGGTAAATCCTTGTTTCTCTTAATCAACTCTGAAACCAGATTTTTAGAAATCTCTTGGAAAGTTAATGAAATTTTAGAATTTTCTTGCAAAGAAGCAGGATGACCGAAATCTGATGCTTCTCTAATACTTTGTACAATAGGAACTTCACCAAGTAATCTAACATTCATATCTTCAGATAAATTTTTTGCTCCATCCTTGCCAAAAATATAGTACTTGTTTTCAGGTAATTCAAAAGGAGTAAAATATGCCATATTTTCAACAATTCCCAAGACTGGAACATTAATACTCTTCTGATTAAACATCGCAATACCTTTCCTTGCATCTGCAAGAGCAATATTTTGCGGTGTGCTTATAATTACACTACCTGTTACCGGTAAGGCTTGAAGAATACTTAGATGAATATCTCCGGTACCGGGTGGTAAATCGACCAAAAGAAAATCTAGCTCACCCCATGTTGCATCAAAAATCATTTGATTTAAAGCTTTAGAAGCCATGGGACCTCTCCAAATTACAGCTTGATCTGGTTTTGTAAAAAACCCAATTGATAAAACCTTAATACCATAACTTTCGATAGGTTTCATTTTATTTTTACCATCAACATTAACACTTAATGGTCTTTCATTAGCTATATCAAACATAATTGGAATAGACGGTCCATAAATATCCGCATCAAGAATGCCGACTTTAAATCCCATTTTAGATAATGAAACCGCAATATTTGAAGTAATAGTAGATTTTCCAACCCCTCCTTTTCCAGATGCAATTGCAATTACATTTTTTATGCCTTCAATAGGATTGCCCTTAATTTGATTTTGAGTATTCTCAGTTTTTTGAACTTTAAAATTTATTTTAAGATCAATTTTTTCTGTAAAATTTTTTGATAGAATTTCTTTTACCGAACTCTCAATATTTTTTTTTGATTGTAATGTGGGATTTGATGTCTCTATATCAAATAAAATCTCATTACCGAAAACATTAAGGTTAATAATTTTAAAATCTTTCTTTTTATTTTTTTCAATAATTGAAAGAATATTTTTCTTAGATAATTCCAAAATCAAAATTTTTTACAAATATACGTTGAATAAAAAAATAAACAGAATTAATTTAATTCTTTAGATGGGTCCCAAACAAGATTTTTAAAATTTATTATCTGTTCATTTTTCACTGTAATTCCTTCACTTTCAAGGAGATTCTTCATAAGATTTGAACCAGCAAAATGATGTTTTCCGGTTAGTATTCCAAGCCTATTTACTACTCTGTGGGCAGGAATAGTTGGATCACTATGAGAGGCATTCATTGCATATCCAACAACTCTGGAACTACTTATTGTTCCCAAATATCTGTCTATTAATCCATAATTACTGACTCTTCCTGGTGGTATTAACTTT
>VMCO01000173.1 GCA_008081325.1 Flavobacteriaceae bacterium | reverse complement strand
AATATTAATTTAGTAAAACCTCAAAGCTTAAGTAATTCTGAAAAAAAAAAATTATTAGAAATTTTTAATGAGGAAATTTATCCACTATTAACACCTTCTGCAATTGATCCAGCACATCCATTTCCATTTATAGTTAATCAAGGACGTGCTTTAGTAATGAAATTGAAGAAGAAAAATAAAAAAAGAATACTCAATTCTATTATTGTTATACCAAAAGCATTACCTAGATTTATAGAAGTTAAAGGAAATAAAAATTTTAAAAAATATGTTGTTATTGATGATTTGATTAGTTTTTTTGCTTCAGAAATCTTTCCTGATCATAACATTGAACTTAAGATGCTCTTTAGGGTAATAAGAGATAGTGATGTGGAAATACAAGAGGAAGCTGAAGATCTTGTAAGATCATTTGAGTTGGCATTAAAACAAAGAAGAACAGGGGATATTGTAAGACTTGAGATTATAAAAAATAGTAACAACGAACTTGTAAAATTTATAACAAATAAATTAAACATTAATTCAGATTATATTTATGAAATAGAAGGATTAGTTGGTATTCAAGATATTGACCAAATTTGTAAAATTAAAAATCCAAAGTATAAATTTAAACATTTTAATCCAAGAGACGTTGAGAGATTAAAAGAATATAACTATAATTTTTTTGAAACAATTAAAAAAAAAGATTTAATAGTTCATCATCCTTTTGAAACTTTTGATGCTGTGATAGAGTTCCTTAATCAAGCAGCCAACGATAAAAAAGTTATTGCAATCAAACAAACTCTGTATCGAACAACACTAGACTCGCCTATAGTAAAAGCTCTTATTTTAGCAGCAGAAAATGGAAAGGCTGTAACAGCCTTAATAGAAATAAAAGCTAGATTTGATGAAGAAGCAAATATACAATTGGCTAGAAGCTTAGAAAAAGCTGGTGTTCAAATTGTTTATGGTTTTGCAAAATACAAAACACATGCAAAATCTTCATTAATATTAAGACGAGAACAAGGTAAAATTCAAACTTACATTCACTTGGGTACAGGCAATTACCATCCTGTAAATGCAAAAATTTATACAGATTTATCGTTATTCAGTTCTGATAAGAAATTAGCATCCGATGTAGAAAAGTTTTATAATTATGTTACAGGCTATGCCAAACCAAGAAATCTTAATAAAATTTCTATTTCTCCAATAAACTTAAGAAAAACACTTTATGAACTAATAGATAATGAAATTTTAAATTCCAAAAAAGGGAAGAACGGAGAAATTTGGGCAAAAATGAATTCATTAGTCGACCCGGATATAATTGATAAACTATACGAAGCGTCAAATGCTGGTGTTAAAATTTATTTGTTTGTCAGAGGAGTTTGTTGTTTGAGACCAGGATTAAAAAATATATCTGAAAACATTATAGTAAAAAGTATTATTGGAAGATTTTTAGAACATTCTAGGATTTACTGTTTTGCAAATGGCAAATCAATGCCAAGTAGAGAAGCCAAGGTGTTTATTTCTTCTGCTGATTTAATGCCGAGAAACCTTAATCGGAGAGTAGAACTTCTAGTTCCAATTGAAAATAAAACAGTACACGAGCAAGTTCTAGACCAAATAATGTTGGCAAATTATTTAGACAAAAAACAAAGTTGGGTTCTTAATGCAAATGGAGATTACAAAAAAATTCAATATAGTAAGAACGATTCCTTTTCTGCACATGATTATTTTATGAATAATCCAAGTCTGTCAGGAAGGGGAAAGGCTAAGTTAAAAATGAGACCAAAAAAACTAAATTTGAAAGCAGTTTGAGATGCATATAAAAGTTTTAAAAAGTAAACAAAGTTTAAAACTAAAACAAGCAAAAGTCGCAATAATAGATATTGGATCAAATTCTATCAGAATGCTTATTTATGATGATTTTAGCTCATCAAGGGTACCTTTTTTTAATGAAAAAGCTGTTTGTGAGTTAGGAAAGAATTTAGATAAATCCAGAAAACTACATAAATCAGGTGTAGTCTACGCTTTAAAAGTATTAAAAAGATTTTCTGAAATTTTAAACATATCCAAAATCTCTAACATAAAAATTATTGCAACAGCTGTGCTAAGAGAAGCTATGGATGCAAAACCTTTTGTGCAGGAAGTTGAAAAACTATTTAAAAAAAAAATTGAGATTTTAACCGGTGAAGAAGAAGCTGAGAGTTCAGCTGAAGGTGTAAAAATTGGATTTGATAATGTAGATGGTTTGGTTGCTGATTTAGGAGGTGGAAGTTTAGAGTTAGCTCGCATAGAAAATGGAACGATAACTAATAAAACTTCATTACCTTTAGGTGTTTTGAGACTATTAAATAATCCTATAGTAAAAAAAAGAAACTTATCTAAGTATATAAAGAAATTATTGAGAGATGAAAAATGGTTATCTAAGAAAAAATTTGAGAATTTATATTTAGTTGGTGGAACTTGGAGAGCTTTATTTAAATTACATTTGTTTCAAAATAACCACCCAGTTCACATTATTCATCAATACTCTATAGATAATCAATCCTTGACAAAATTTATAGAAAAAATCTCTGGTATGAATAAATCTAAACTTAAAACTGTTGAATATATTTCTAAATCAAGAACACCATATTTACCTTATAGTTCTATAATTCTGGGTGATTTAATGAATATCACTAATCCAAAAAATATAATATGTTCGATTAGTGGTATAAGAGAAGGTTCTCTTGCAAAAGATCATTTTAAAAATGTAGATGGTAAAGAGGTTTTTGATAAATCATTAGAGCATATTGCAAAAAAAAGAGGAGACTTAGGTTTTACCTTTAAAAAATATTTTGAATTTATAAAACCAGTTTTTGATGGAAATGAACACTTTAGTGAAAAATTGTTAAATTGGGCTTGTGTTCTAAGTCATATGGATTGGGGTTTGGGAGCATTTCAAAAAGCTGAATTGGTTTTTCAAGAAACCTTAAATACTCCTTTATTAAGATTATCCCACAAAGAAAGAATCCAAATAGCTTTGTCATGTTACTGGAGATACTGCAGTATAAAGTATAACCCAAAAATAGAATATCTTACCTATCTAAATAACAATGAAATTTTCTCGAGTAAGCAAGTAGGTTCTGCACTAAGATTTGCTCATTCATTAACCTCAATTTCAACAATTTTTTTAGAGGAATTTAAATTATACAGAAGAGGGAACGCTGTTTTTTTAAAAATACCTTCAGAACATCAGGAAATAATTTCTAAACAAGTCACAAAAAAATTTAAAGCTTTATCAAGAGAATTATTTTTAGAACCTAGAGTAATATACTCAAATAACTGAAATAAATTTTTAAAATACAACTTAGAAGAGATCGCTACTTTTATTGTAACAAAAAGTTAAAAAAAATTAAACTTTTTATTAATCAATTTGTAATTTTTTTTTGCAATTGTATTCACAAAGGAGAAAAAAATTATGAATAAAAAAAATATTGAGTTGCATAATTTATCAATTGATGAATATGATGAAATAAATAATCCACCACCATCTGAAGTAGAATTTGATATTATTTTAAAAAAAGCAATGAGTAGAAGAAGCTTTATAAAAGGCAGTGCTATGTTTGGTGCATCAGCTTTTGTATTGGGTTCTGGTTTGAATATGCTTAGCACATCAGATGCTGAGGCAGCTTTTTCAGGATTAATTGATTTTAAACCAATAAAAGCAAATACAACCGATGACATTACAATACCTAATGGTTTTAATTGGGAGATAGTAGCTAAATGGGGTGATCCACTTTACAGTAAAGGAAAATGGTTTGATCACTTTACAAGAGGTGATGGTGAAAGTCAGGAATTATCATTTGGTGATAACAATGATGGTATGGATACTTTTACCACAAAGGATGGAAAGACAATTATTGCTGTAAACAATGAATATGTAAATAGATCTATAATTTATGGCAATAGACGAACAAAACTTCCAGAAAATGAGGATGATGTAAGAAAAGGTAAGGCTGGCCATGGAGTAAGTATTTTTGAAATCTCAAACGAAAATGGAAAGTGGGAAATAGTTAAAGACTCTATGTACAACAGAAGAATTACAGCAGAGTCTCTTATGGAAATTACTGGTCCAGCAAGAGGTCATTCACTATTGAAAACAATCTCTGATCCAACTGGTACTAAATCATTAGGAACTTGGAATAATTGTGGAAATGGTAAAACTCCATGGGGCACTTATTTAGCCTGTGAGGAAAATTTTAATGGTTATTTCTCTAACACAGATCCTGATGCAGAAGTTCCGCCTGAATTTAAAAGATATGGTATATCTACTAAAGATTGGGGTTATGCATGGGGAAAATATGATAATAGATTCTCTTGGGATTTAGAGCCAAATGAACCTAATAGAGCAGGATATGTAGTGGAGATTGATCCTCTTAATCCTTCATCAACACCAAAAAAAAGAACTGCATTAGGTAGATTCAAGCATGAAAACGCAGAAGTAGTTCTTGGAAAAAATAATGAAGTTATTGTTTATCTTGGAGATGATGAAAGAGGTGAATATCTTTATAAATTTATATCATCAAAAAAATATAATAAAAATGGTGATAACTCCAAAGTTTTAGAAGATGGA
>VMCO01000106.1 GCA_008081325.1 Flavobacteriaceae bacterium | reverse complement strand
AAAATCTAATTACTACGAAGTAGCTGTAGTAGGTGAAAATGCTATTGAAAAAGTTAAAAAAATTAATTCAAGATATATACCTAATAAATTAATAATCGGATCGACATCTGAAAATAATCTTCCATTACTAAGGAACAGATATATTGAAGGAAAAACGCTTATTTATGTTTGTGTAAACAAGGCTTGTAAAATGCCTACCGAAAATATTGAAGAATCAATTTCAATGATCAAGTAATTATTTTCTTTCCTCCAAAATCTTTTAAATATTTTGGTTGAAATTCTGAAACATCCACAAATTCTTTTTTTGTGTAATTTAAGTTAGACAAGATACCCATATCATTTGCTGAGGGAAGCATGAAATCAGAGAAAATAATATTTTCATGATTTAAAAAATCCATGATCTTTTCATTACAATTTCCAACAAAGTTTACGGTTGATGATTTAAAATAATTCATAAATGAATCAGTGGTTAAAATAATCGAATTAGTTTCTTCTACTAATTCAGGGATTTTACAATTATTAGATTTAAATATCGAATAGTAGATCTCGTCTCTTCTAGCATCCATAGCTGGAATAATATATCCTTCACTACACTCAATTCTTCTAGATAAAATATGCATAGTGTCTAACGATATAAGAGGTATATCTAGTGCAAAACACATTCCTTTTGCTGCAGAAGCTCCAATTCTTAAGCCAGTATAAGAACCTGGCCCCTCTGAAATTGCTACAGCTGATAAATCAGTGGGAGCTAATTTTGTTTTTTTAAACAGATTATCTATAAATACATGAAGGGATTTTGAATGTGAATATTTTTCAAAATATTGCTCTTCTAATCCTACAGTTTTCCCATTTTTAGAAATGGAAACCGAACAATTTTTACTTGATGTTTCTATATTTAAAATTATGGACACAAAAATTATCTTTTACCCAAATAGTAATCTAATACTTTTGTTTTAAATATAAAATCAAATTTTGCATTTATCGATGACGATAAGGCATTTAATAATCTAATTCTTGATTGTTCTAAATCAAATGAATTTAAAGCTCCTAAGACGAATCTTTCTTGGGAATTATTAAAAGCTAACTCCTGTGATTTTAAAGATAGCTGTGCTGCTTCAAATGCCTTAAGTGCAGCTTTTGCATCTGTGAAAGCTCTCTGAATTGTTGATTCAAGATTTATTTTTACCTGATCAAGAGCTAAACTTCTTGTTTCTTCTTGAATTTTAGATTTTTTAACCTGAGCTTTTGTTTGATTTCTATTAAAGATAGGTATCGAAACATTCATATTAATCGAATGACCTTTATTATCATTTAATTGGTCAAGAAATTGATCATCTTCGGTTAAATTGGAAAAGTTAGCCGATGCATTAAATCCATAACCCATAGATACATTTGGCAAGTAAGCACTTTTGGAAATCTTAGTTCCTAATTTTGCCAGTTCAATATCACTTTCAGCTACTTTAATTTCGTTTCTGTTTTGCATAGCATAATTTAATATTGGTGTAATATCATCATACATTAAATTTGCAGAGGGTGTATCAATTTCAATAACTTCTACATCAAAATTTTCATAAGGCAATTGTAATAATTGTGCTAAACTCAACAAAGCTAAGTCATGGTTGTTTTCAGCAATAGTTAAATTCTGAATATCTCTACTATATGTTGCCTGAGTTTCAATTAATGTAGAATTTGGTTCTGATCCAGCTTCAACTAATGTTTTTACCTGTTCCACTTGGAATTTTGAAAACTCAACTTGCAATTTAGCTAAGTCTAAATTTTCTTTGTTAAAAAGAACATTTAAATATGTATTTGCAACATTAAGAGATATATCATCCTTTAGCTTTTCTACTTCAAATTGATTTCGCTCTAAACTAAGCTTACTTTGGTTTAATAAATTTATATTTCTAAATCCATTAAAAACACTTTGTGAAAAACCAATACCTACAGATGTAGAATAAAACTCTCTGTCCCTAAATTCTCCAGGAAATACTTCGATATTACCTAGACTTGCACCTCCACTAATATTAGAGCTAACAGCTGGCAAGAAATTACCCTTAGCGCTTACAATATCTTGTTCAGATGATAGCAAACTATTTTCTGCCTGCATAATTGATATATTATTTTCTAATGCATGATCAACACATTGCTCTAAAGTCCATATTTTATTTTGGGCAAAAGATATACTTGTTATTAATAAACAAATCTTAAATATTTTAATTTTTTTCATAGTCTTATAATAATTTAATCTGTATCGCCAGGGCCTGCTCCCTCTCTTCTTGTATCTTCTTCATCTCCATCCTCTTCGATAGAATTCCAAATTTTAATTTTATCACCCTCTTTTACTCCTTTTAATATCTCAACATTAATTCCGTCAGATATTCCAACTTCTACTTCTTGCGTATAGAATGAACCATCATCTTTAAGGATTTCTACAAAAGGTTTGTCAGTAATTCTATTAAACTGCAAAAGAGATTCATTAATACATAAAATATTTTCTTTTTGACCGATAGACATTATTGCGTTTGCACTGTAACCAGCTCTTACGTTCACACTTTCAGGAATTTTGACATCAGCTTTTATTTTAAACTGTACCGCTCCACCAAGTTCAATTCCTTTGGGAGCAACAAAAGTTAACTTTGCATCAAATTTGTCTTTCTCTAGTGCACCAAGAATTACTTTTATTTCTGATCCTTCAGCAAGTTTAGAAACTTCTGTTTCATCAACTTGTCCTTCAAAAATCATTTTTGTCATATCAGCAACCGTAGCAATAGTAGTACCAGGACTAAAGGTATTACTCTCAGTGATTGGACTACCCTCTCTAATTGGAATTTCAAGTATGGTTCCAGAAATTTGAGATAAAACGTTAGTATTAGCAGTACTACCTCCGGTTAAGGTTCCTTGTTTTATAATTTTAAAATCATTTTCAGCTTGTCTTAACGATTCCATATTTTGTTCCATTGACAATTGACTGTTTTCAAAATCCTGTTTTGAAATAACCCCCTTTTCGAATAGCTTTTTACTTCTATCAAATAATTTTTTTGCATTATTAAATGATAATTTTGCTGAGTTTATTCTACTATTAGCACTTAGTAACGCCTGTTCATTAGGAACAACTCTAATATTTGCAATTAAGTCTCCTTTCATAACAATATCACCTTCTTCAACAAAAATCTTATCAATAATTCCGCTTACTTGTGGTTTCAATTCAATTTCATCCTCAGGATTTAATTTACCTGTTGCTACAACTTCTTTTTCAATTGAAGTGTAGAAAGGCTGTTCAGTTTCATAATCAATAATTGAAGCTGAATTAGCATTTTTAAAATAATTTAATACGTATAAAAGTGACCCTATAATTAGGATTATAACTACATACTTTACTTGATTTTTCATTTATTTAAAATTTAATTTATTATTCTTCTCTTAGGGCATCTATAGGCTTTATACTTGTTGCTCTATTTGCCGGAATAAGACCTATAAGTGTACCAAATACTACTAAAATAATTACAGCAATAAATACAACAAATATGGGCACCGATGCATTAATTAAAACCGAGTCAGGTCCACTACCAAATGCAGAATCCATCGCGATTAAAATCCAACCGCCACTGATAATTCCGAATATTCCTGCTATAATTGTTAAGAAAATTGACTCAATAACAATTTGTCTTTTTATTTCAAATGGAGTAGCTCCTATTGCTCTTCTGATACCAATTTCCTTAGTTCTTTCCTTAACTGTGATTAGTAAGATATTTCCAATGGCAAATACTCCTGCTATTAATGTAGCTATTCCAACAAACCAAGTTAAAAATTGCATTCCCATTAAAAAACCTTCAAATCGATCAAAAAGTTCACCCAAATTAAAACTTCCAAATGCCCGATTATCATCAGGATGGACATAGTTTAAATTCTTTAAAACTAATTTAACATCTTTCTCAAGTTGTCTAATGTCAAAACCATCTTCTCCAGTAACCGTAATCCAACCTATATTATCTCCTTGATTATATACTTTTTGAAAAGTTGAAAAAGGTATATGTAATTGGCCTCCAAAATCAAAATCTCCTTGTTCAAAAACACCAATAACCTTATAACTTATTTCATTGATTTTTATAAAATCTCCAATTGCATCTTCATCAGCGTCGAACAATTGCTTAAAAACATCGTCTGAGATTACAGCAACTTTTTTACTCTCATCAATATCAGATTGATTTATAAATCTACCAGCAGTAAGATTCTTTTTTTGAATTTCATCGAGTAAAGGAAAGTCTCCAGACATTGTAAAACTTGCATATTGAACACCTCTTACAACTTGTGCATCTCTAGCATTTCTAGGGAGCAAAAACTTAATTCCTGGCACCTGATTTTTAATTTTATCTAGATGAGAAAATTTCAGTCTAGGGAATCTTCCTTCTTGATATCCCTTGAATGCTTTACTTGTAGACTGACCCCATATAAAAACACTATTTGTAGCATAGTCTCCAAATTGAACACTAAACTTATTTTCAATTCCTTTTGCAGAACCCAGTAAACCTATTAGTAATAGTATTCCCCACCAAACTCCAATCATGGTAATAACAGTCCTAAGCTTATTTTTTGTTAAGCTTT
>VMCO01000055.1 GCA_008081325.1 Flavobacteriaceae bacterium | reverse complement strand
TCATCTATAAAAAAAGAAAATTATCTAAGTAAATAAATTTACTCAGATAACTTAACCCATAAAGAAAAACTTTTTCTTTAATTAAAAAAAGAAATATTTAGAAAATTTATAGACTATAAATAAGTCTTAATGTTATAAACCTTGGTTGAATAAAGTATTCACTTGTACTAACAGAAATATTTGAAACACTTGATTGACTCTGAGATTTTGTATCCAATAAGTTGGTTGCTCTTAGTTCAAATTCCCATTTACTGTCTTTATCCTTTCTGTAGGAAATAGCTGCATCAAAAAATTCATAATCATTAATTACAGAGTTTTGATCTTTAAACTTTGTTGTAGAATAATTTGATCTAAAAGTAAACGACTTTAAAATAAGAGCATCGACTTCAATGAATGGACTTTCAGTAAAATATTTAGTTTCTAAATCTCCAATATTTGTTTCACTAACTGAATATTTAATACCAGCTTCTACATTTGGAGCATTCTTAAATAAAGTTCTAATGGACGCGTTATAATTTTGCGAGAAAGTTTCACTTAAGCTAGGCATTGAAGTATCCTGAATAAACTGATTAAATTTAGATAAATTGAAGTTTGCACCTAGGGTTCCTCTGATTTTACCGTAAGATCTTTGATATCTTCCGTAAGCAGATAAATTTTCATCTGCAAAACCTGAATTAAAGGGGCTACTTGTAGCAATTACACTTTCAAAACTCGTTAGATTTCTAATTTGATCAATAGATTTATTGTAATTAATTCCAGCATAAACGTTTGTGTAATTGAAGAGGTTAAAACTATAGTAGTTTAAACTTATATTATGTGAAATAGCATTTTGTAAATCTTGAGTACCAATAAAAATAGAGTTATAATTATTTAAAACCAATCCTCTTGCAATTTTACTAACATCTGTAAATTGAGTTCTCATTGCATAATTTAATCGAATTGTTTCACTATCCTTAAGCTGAATAATCATATTAAAATCAGGAAGTAATTTGAAAAATGATTTTTTATAGTTAATTCTTCCTGGGTCAAAAGGCTCATTTTGTAAGTTTTCAGAATTGTATGAATGAGCTGTAAACCCTGGACTAATTGTAAATTTTCCTGTTTTTAATCTATAATGTAAACCTAGATAAAAATCATTAAAAACATAGCTTACATCATTATAATCTAATCCATCATTTATTATGGGGGTTGGATTATATAAATTTTCATTGGAACTAGAGAGAAACTGGAAAATTTCTGAGTCAAATTCCTGTTTACTATAAATTGTTCCAAGAGTGATATTAATATCACTCTTTTTATTTAAAATATTCCAATAATCAACTTTTGCATCCAATTGATTGGACATTACCTTTTTCTCCTGCGCTATATTGTAAAAAGGAAGTGAATTGTCTAAGCCTAACCCTACAGCTGTAGTTTGATAATTCTCATTGTTTTCTAACAGAGCATTGTAAAAAGGGTCTTCATCTTTAATCAAATGTTGAGCTTCAAACGCAAAAATATTTTTTTCATTTAGTGTATAGTAATAATTCAAATTTTGATTTATACTAAATGTTTCTGCTTGATCTAACTGATCAATTGCTCCAATGACTGATGATAAATAATTTTGATCTTGAGACTCTTTTGTTAATCTACCCAAAACCTCATAATCAAGCTGATTATTAGCATTTGGGTTGAATTTAAGTGAAAATTTACCTATTCCAAGTTCACTTACTTGTGAAGTATTTGTTTCGGTATTTTCGTCAGGTATATTCTGGGTTAAACCGACATACTGAGTACTGTTATTTTGTTGTATTTCGGTTTCACTATTTGTTAAGATCAGAAAGGCAGAATAGTCAATCTTTTTGTCTGGTGAAAAACTAGAGTTAATCGCAACAAACTCAGTGTTAATATCCTTTGCCCTATTATTTTGTAGTTGTAAAAAACTCAGGTTGTTATTTCCAAGAGATATGTTTGTACCACTTTTTCCGCTTGGGCTATTGAAGCCTCCTGAAAAATTCCAATAATCTCTTCTAGTAAAAGCTTGTTCACCAATATTATTTAAGTCACCTATGACATTGACACTATAAGTTGGGCTGTAGTAAAAAAGCTTTGGTTGAAAAATATGTAAGTCTAGATTTTGATTCTGGGTATTGCTAGGGGACTCACCTGCACCCGCAAGAATATTTCCAAACCAAAATTTATCTTTTCCTTTTTTTAACTTAATATTAATCGCAATATTATCTTGATTATTTTGAACTGAACTAAGTTGTCCAACTTCAGCATAGTTCTTTAAAATTTGGACCTTATCAACAGCATTTGAAGGAATATTCTTTGACGCGATTTTTGAATCTCCATCAAAAAAATCTTTTCCCTCTACCATAATCTTTGTAACTGCTTTACCTTCAACCTCTATTTCACCGTCATCGTTTACTTCAACACCGGGAAGATTTTTTAATACATCTTCAAGTTTTCTTTCGGTACCTGTTTTAAATGAATCTGCGTTATAAACAAGTGTATCACCACTTACAACAACTGGCATTTCATAAGTTAATTCAACAGCATCTAGCTGATTATCTGGTCTAAGTAAAAAATCTTTAGTAATGTCATTTTCTGCTGTTTTTAATGTCTGAGAAAATGTAGCCATACCTATATAACTTACCTGAAGATTATAATTTTTATTCTTCTTTAAGTTTAATTTGTAACTCCCCTGATTGTCAGACATTGCAAAAGTTTCAAGAGAATTGGATTCAGAATCAATCAAAATTATATTAGCCAATTCTAATGGAGTACCAATGCTATCTGTAACTTTTCCACTCATCTTAATCTGAGAATAAATTATCGAAGTGGTAAGTAAAAAAAGAACTAATATATATTTTTTCATTATTTAATTTTTTAAAGAAAGTTCATACATTTCCCTTGGTACTCGTGGGTTCATCAATTTAAACCATAACACAGGGATGAATGAGATTAAAATACTTGTTGGATATCCATATGGTAGTTGTGGAGATTTATCAATCGAATTCAAATTTTGGTATTCAGTTTCTGCTATTCTGTGATGATCACTGTGTCTAGTTAACTCATATAGAACTATTCTACCAAGGATGTGGTTTGAATTCCAAGAATGTTTCTGTTGTACTCTTTCGTATCTGCCAGAGGATAATTTTTTTCTAAGTAATCCATAATGTTCAATGTAATTAACACTTTCAAACATCAATATCGAAAAAAGTGCAACCAGTAAACAAAATACTAAACCCTTTAAGGAAAAAACAATTAAGATTGCTAGCAGGTAAATCAATTGAATTATAGCGTACCAAAACATATCGTTATAAAGTGAAAAAAAAGAAATATTTTTTCTTGACAATCTATTTTTCTGAATCTTTATAGCACTTAAAAGTTCACCTCTAATAGCACTTATCCAAAAAGAGTAAATTGGCTCATTATATTTTGCTGTTACAGGGTCTTCATTTGTAGCTACATTCTGATGATGTCCAAAGTTATGCTCTAGATAAAAATGCATGTAAAGGGAAGGTATTAATAAAAATTTTCCTAGAAATCTTTCAGATGTTTTAGTTCGATGACATAATTCATGTGCTACATTAATCCCGTTTGATACAACTACTAAACCTAATGAAAGTAATGATCCTAAGAATTCAAATGAAAAATAGTCATAGGTAATTATTTTATTTAGAAATAAAAATAATAATCCAAACACTATCGGAATATTCAGATAAAGCAATGTGTCAAAAATCCAATGAATTACCTTTTCTGACCTTTGTTTTTCTAATTCATCAACTCCGAAAGATGTTAGTATAAACTCTGTAATTGGAATTAAAACAAATATGTAAACAGGTGTCAAGAATAACCAGTAACCACCTAAATAAACTCCTATCAGAGCAGTTAAAGGAATTGAATAAGCCATCAAGTATTTAAAATCTGTAAACAGAAAGCCATTAAATAATTTTAGGTTACTTCTATACATATGAAACTTAATTTTTTCTAATTGATTTGGATCTACCACCTCTCCACATATCTCTCATCTCCTTAACTTTGACTTCAACTATATTGTCGAACTCATTCCTCGTTACAGACTCTCCTTTAGTAGGTGCAGATATTTCAATTCTTTTTTCTGGATTCATAACAACTTTAGTACATAACATTACTGTACTTCCTGTTGTTAATTCCAGAATTAGTCCTGGAAGACCACCATACTCTGCAGGACCGTGACTAACAGGAATTTGAGGTGTATACCATGCAGTTATGGTTTCAACCTCTGCATTAACAACAACCTCGTCTAGCTTTTCTACTTTTTTATCGGATTCACCATCTTTATCTTCTTGCTTAGCATCATTCTCTTTTGTTTGATTTGAGTCCTTTTCAGCGTTTCTCCATGCACTTGTCATTGTTTTTGGTTTTTTCAACTGAGCAGTTGCCTTAAAACATAAATAGTTTCCTATCATTTTTTGTTCTTTCTCTAGCACCCATTTTATTCTATCCTGATCATTGGAAATTAAGAACTTTTTTCCCATAAATTCTCTGCTTTCGAGTGATTTTTTTGATGATATATCTTTGAAAACTGGTCCCCCTGAGGATGACATCATTCTTCCCCATCCTCTTCCACCACCACCACCTGGTGCATCTAATGTTTCCTCTTGTTTATAAATAGATTTTGTCTTGTC
>VMCO01000067.1 GCA_008081325.1 Flavobacteriaceae bacterium | reverse complement strand
AGACTTTTATTTAGTTTATCCAAATAATTATAATCATTTTAGTAATTACTTCAAAAACACTTATCAGCATGGTGGTGTTTCCATGGAGGAAATGATTATTCCATTTGTTATTTTAAATCCTAAATAAAATGAATGAGAAAATTGTATATAATCTCAACGAAATTGATAAAATTTCAAAAATTATACTTGATAACATTAAACATATAAATATTGTATTATTAAAAGGTGA
Source organism: Flavobacteriaceae bacterium (assembly GCA_008081325.1). Taxonomy (GTDB): domain Bacteria; phylum Bacteroidota; class Bacteroidia; order Flavobacteriales; family Flavobacteriaceae; genus MED-G13. Next base: position 4,437 of record VMCO01000067.1, on the reverse strand, counting down.
TTTAGGATCAGGTAAAACAACACTTGTTAAGTCAATTCTTAAAAAATTAGGAGTTAATGATGAAATAAAAAGTCCAACTTTTTCAATAGTTAATGAATACGATCATCCTAGTGGACCAATATATCATTTTGATTTATACAGAATAGAAAAAATTGATGAATTAGATGTAATTGGTTTTGCAGAGTATATTGACAACTGTAATATATGCTTTATAGAATGGCCAGAGGTTGGAATGGAAAAAATTTTTGGTAATTATATGCAAATTAATTTAGGTCATATTGATGATAATAAAAGAGAAATTTTAATCACAAAAAAATAATAATATGAACTTTATCAACCGATTAACTTACTTTTCTGGAGGGTTTTTAATTGGACTAATATTTTTAATGTTTTTTCTAAGTGGTAAAAGGACATCTTGTAGCTATCTTCCCGATTCAAGGGTTAAGAAAGATATCATGAAAAAGAAAATAATTTTTGAGGATATAAGCTATAAAACTGATTCTATAACAATTATGAATTCAATTATAAATGGTAACGTTAATTTTTCAAAAAGCAATACATCTTTAAAGAATTGTAAAGAATATTATTTTGAAAATAAAGACAAGGAAAATATAATTTGGATAATTGTTAAAAATTGTGAAAATGAAGCGATAATTTACGATTATTCAATCCAAGAACAGAATTAATTGCTCCTTCTTTTTAGTTCCTTTTTTATCAACTGAAGTTCTCTATTTGTCTGTGATGATATTGAGGAATTTTCATCAAGTCTCCTCATTAAATATGGCATTACCTCACGAACAGGCCCAAAAGGTAAATACTTTGCTACATTATAACCGTTATTAGCCAGTGTAAAACTAATATTATCACTCATTCCATATAATTGACTAAACCAAATCCTACTGTCATTAGGTCTAATTTTATATTTTTTTAATAACTCAGCTGAAAGCTTATTACTTAATTCATTGTGAGAGCCTATAAACAAACCAAAATGGTTAATATTTTGAATTATAAATTTTAACGAGTTGTTAAAAACTTCGTCAGTATGATTTTTGTCATCACAAATAGGAGATTGATAATTATACTTTTTTGCCCTCTTTCTTTCTTTTTCCATGTAAGCTCCTCTAACAAGTTTTATACCTATTTTAGTTTCACTTGAGAGTTGTTTATGCAATTTTACTAAATAATCAAACCTGTCTCTTCTGTACGCTTGTATGGTAGTGAAAACTATGGCTTTTTCAGAATTGTATGTTTTCATCATCTTTACAACTAATTCATCTATAGCTGTTTGAATCCAACTTTCTTCTGCATCCACCAAAACCATAATATCTCTTTTTGAGGCTTCTGAGCATATTCTATCAAATCTACCTTCTACCCTCAGCCATTCATCTTCTTCTTTTTGCGTTAATTTTTGATTTAAAGTAACTTTTTTATAAAGGGAAAATCGTCCGACTGCCGAAGGTTTAAATACAATAAAATTTGAAAGATCTTTAGATTTACACTCTGAAAGAATAGCCAAGCATTTATTCATTGACATTTCAAAATCATTTTCGTTGATAGAGCCTTCAACTGAGTAATCTAATATTGAATAAACATTACTTTTTTTTAGATTATCTATTACTTGAACACAATCAAATATGTCGGTACCTCCACAAAATTGAGCGTAAATTGTTTTTTTGATTAGAGAATCAATCGGTAAATTCAACATTACAAGCGTTTTAAGAAACTTTCTACCTATTTTTGAGATAACGCCAAGCGATAATAATTTAAAAAGAAAATAAGCCCTTTTTAAATCAAAGTCAGACTTGTAATTAAATGCTATTTTGGTGTTATTGAATTCCAATTAATTTTTTTTCAAAGATAATTTACAAGAATTATTTATAAATTAAATTTATTAGTTTATTTTGAAAATTATATTAAAAAGATGATTGAAATAATAAAAGATAAATTTTCTATTTTATTCGAAAATGATGGTTATAAAAGCCTAGCTAAATTTATTTTAAAAAATAAGTTTAATAAAATTCTAATACTAACAGACAACAACACAAAAGATCATTGTTTAGATTTATTTCTTTCTAAAGTCAAAAAAACAAACAACGATGCCTATCAATTAATTTCTTCATCATCTTTTAATTTTTCTGTTAAATCAGGTGAGAACTCTAAAAACATAGATACGTCTAATAAAATATGGACTTTTTTAATCGATAAAGGTTTTAAGAGAAATGATCTGATAATAAATCTTGGCGGAGGAATGATCTCTGATCTAGGTGGATTTGTAGCTTCTACCTATATGCGTGGAATTAAATTTATTAATATACCCACTACTTTACTTGGAATGGTAGATGCAAGTATTGGTGGTAAAACTGGAATAGATTTTATCGGAATTAAAAATATAATTGGTACTTTTCAATTTGCTGATATTGTTTTAATAGATACAGAGTTTTTAAAAACCCTTTCTGAGGATCAATTTGCAGCTGGTTATGCTGAAATGATAAAACATAGTTTAATTAGCAAAAACACTCAATGGAATAAGCTTTCAAAAGTTAATTCATTGAAAGAGATTACAAAGGAAGATATTTATAGATCAATTAATGTTAAAATTGACATTATAGTCAAAGACCCTATGGAGGGTAATATTAGGAAACATCTAAATTATGGACATACTTTAGGACACGCAATAGAGTCACATCTTCTAGGTTCAGAGAGAGAAATTTTGCATGGACAGGCAATAGCTGTTGGTTTAGTTTTAGAGACTTATATTTCTTATTTGATAAGAAAATTAGATTTAAATTTAGCGAATGAATTAAAAATTCATATTAAAAAACACTTTAAAATGATAAAATTCAGTGAAATAGATATTGAAAAAATTATCAATTTACTTATATATGATAAAAAAAATAAATCAGATGAACCAATGTTTGTTCTATTAAATGATTTGGGTAATGTTGAAATAAATCAATCAGTAAGTGTGGTGGATATAAAAAAAGCTTTTAATTTTTATCAGACTTAGCTCATATCTTTAAAGATAGAGTGCATAAGCCTCTTTTTATCATTAATACTTTCCTCTAGAGAAATCATAGATTCTGTTCTGTAAACACCTTCAATTTCATCAAGTTTAAAGATTATATTCTTAGCACCTGTAGTTCCCTTTGCCCTTATCTTACAAAAAACATTAAATTTTCCAGTTGTTATATGAGCAACGGTTACATTTGGAATTTCATTAATTCTTTGAATAATGAATTTGATTTTGGAGGTATCTTTAATGTAGAGACCTACATAAGCAATAAAAGTGTATCCAAGCTTGTCATAGTCAAGTATTAAAGATGAACCCTTTATAAGGCCATAATCTTCCATTTTTTTAACTCTTACGTGTACAGTACCAGCAGAAATCAAGAGTTTTTTTGCAATATCTGTAAAGGGAGTTCTTGTGTTCTCGATTAACATATCAAGAATCTTATGATCTATATCATCTAATTTAATCTTTGACATAACTGTAATATATTTAAAAAGGGTTACAAATATAATACCAGTTTTGTTATTTTAACAATAAAACATACTAAATTTTAAATTTATTTCATCAAAACAGTCGTTTAATTAAAGAATAACTAAAGTTTTGTTATATTTTAATTAATTTTATTTATTATATAAAATATAAAGTATTGTATATCAATATTTTATAATGTTTTAACTAAATCTTAAGTTTAAATATTTGCTGATTTTTTTTACTCAATATTTTAATTATTTTGTTTACATTTGTAAACATGTCTATATCAATTCGTATACAGAAATTAATAGAAAGTAAAAAGCTTACAAAATCGGCTTTTGCTAAAGAAATCGGAATACAGAGGTCAAGCTTGGCACACTTTTTTAGTGGTAGAAATAAACCGAGTTTAGAATTTTTTCTAAAAATCAAGGAAAAATACCCAGAAACAGATTTAAATTGGATAATTTCTGGTGAAAAAAGTCAGTATTTGAAAAAAAATAAACCGAAAAAAAGTGAAATAGAATCTGTTTTAATACTTTACAAAGATGGAACATATAAAAAAAATTAATCCCCTACTTCTAATTACTATACTAATTTTTCACACAAGCTGTGACACGATTTCACCAGAGAGACACTGTAAATCTTTTCACTTTGGCAACTTTTTTACCGAAACCTCTGTTAACGGAATTACATATAAGTCAACCTTTTCAAGAAACAATTCTAATATACAAATAGAGGAGTTTGAAGGTAAAATAGACTCTAGCTATGTCAGATGGGTTAATGATTGTGAAATGATACTATCACCAATTAATCCAAAAAATATGAGTGAAAAGAAAAATATCTTCATTAAAATTTTAACCACTAACGATTCCTCATACACATATGAGTATTCCTATCTTGGTCAAAGTAAAAAATTAAAAGCGAAGGCAATTAAAATAGAGTAGTTTGAGCAGCAC
>VMCO01000131.1 GCA_008081325.1 Flavobacteriaceae bacterium | reverse complement strand
ATCATTTTTGGGATGATTAGGTATTGAAATAATTTTATTTTTTATTCCTTTTCTTTTTGCTGTTAGCTTAAACATTTCCTGCATAGATCCATAGTCTTGGCTTGCAAAAATCGCTTCGTCATTTTTTTTCCAAGGAAAACCACTTATTATGAGATCCAATGATTCTGTAGTATTTCTGGTTATTACCAACTCATCGGATTCACAATTAACAAGTTTAGATAATCTATTTGCAGTTGCTCTATTATCTTTGTCACGATGATTTCTCATATAAAATGACCCTTCTAGGTTAATTTTTTTTATATGATCAATGTGTTTGTTCAAAGTGGGTTGGGGGATAAAACAATAATATCCGTTTTCGAGATTTACATATTCTTTCTTCAATAAATAATCATTTCGAATAGTCTTCCAAAGATCATCATCATTTAGATCTCTCCTTGCCGAAATATCAGTAGGTGAGAAGTCATTATAATCTTTGTAACTCAAAAATGGCGATGACAGCGTCATTACGCCTAAAGCTTTTATAAAATCTCTTTTATTCAAAATATGCGTGTGAACATATCAAGATAAAGGTTTTTGTTAAAAAATAAAATATATAGAAGTCTTAAATTTTTTTATAAACGTCTTCAAAAGGTACTCTAAACCTTTCTGTATAGATACCATTTTCTGCTCGTATACCACAACCAATGATCATTGTTATTTCAGCTTTTCTAGGAAGTTTAAGTATCTTTTTAACTCTACTTGTATCAGACCCTTCCATTGGGCATGTGTCATAGCCATATTCAGCCATACTAAGCATGAAGTTTTCAGCAGCAAGCGCAACACTTTTATGGGTAATAACCCGTAGATCTGAAAACATTACTTCTCTATACATGGGTCTAAATAATCCGATAAAAAATGATAATATTTTTTTATATAAACCAATTAAGCCAAAAAAATCTGTATAAATAGTAGGCATAATTTTTTTGTAATATCTTCTTGAAACCTTTCTTCTGCTAGTTACATCTTTACCGTCTTTTTCTTGTTCGGTAAACATGTTTTCTAAAAACTCTAGATTTTGTTTTGCTCTTTTTTTCCACTTATCCCTTCTTGCTACGAAAACAACCATATTTACTGCTGTTTTTGCAGCATTTTGATTAAAACATGCATTTGATAATTTTTTTAATGTTTCCTTATCTGTTATGTGATAGAATTCCCAAAGTTGCATGTTGCTACTGTTTGGAGCAAGTGTAGCATTTTCAATACATTTCTTGACTTTTTCTTCATCTAAGTTAGTATCTAAATATTTCCTTACGGATCTTCTGTATTTTATTGCTTCACTTACTGTCTTTGTCATCATTAAAATTTTATAGTAAAGTCTAGAATTTTCCCTTCTCTTTTAATTTGTATTATTGTAATGTCACCTTCTTTAAAAGTAGATAATGCATTCATGTAAGACATCATGTCAATAACATTAATATCACCCATTTTTATGACAATATCATTTTTTTGTAAACCTGCTTTTCCAGCTGGTTTTTCATCAGATGTTATAGCAGAAATTTTCATCCCACCTTCATCATATAAATAGTCAGGCATAACTCCCAATCCTACTTTAAATCTTGGAGTAGCATTTTTAGCTTCTTCAGCTTTGATAAAATCGAGTTTTTCGGCTGAATCTAATTCTTCAATTATATCTTCTATATAATCTGAGATCTTTTCGATTCCTTCAAAATTAATTTTATCAGAATCGTCAGATGGTTTGTGATAATCCTCATGTTGACCTGTAAAAAAACTCAGTACTGGGATATCTTCGTAATAAAATGATGCATGATCAGAGGAACCGAATCCTGATGATGATCCAAATTCAACCAAATTAAATTGGGTGTTGTTTGAATTTATTATTTGTTTAAAGATTTTTGCACTCCCTACTCCTGAAACGGATAATTTATTTTCTTCATTTAGTCTTCCAACCATATCCATGTTTATCATATAATTGATTTCATCTTTTGAAACGGTAGGATTCTTTAAAAAATAATTAGAACCTAAAAGTCCCATTTCCTCACCTGAAAAAGCTATAAATAGATAATTACTCTTTAGATTCTTTGTTGCTAGTCTATTGGCTAAGTCTAACAGAAGGCTTGTACCGCTAGCGTTATCATCTGCTCCATTATGAATTAAAACATCATCTCCAAAATATAAAGATGATTCTTCACCATAACCCAAATGGTCATAATGAGCACCTATTACAATTGTATTCTCTCCTCCGTTATCTAGAAAACCAACGACATTTCTTGCATGAATTTCATTTTTGTCTTCAGCTTTATTAAATTCTATCTCCTCGTGGGGATTAGTGCTATTACTAAAATAAAAATCTTGAAAATAATTTTCTGTGCCTTTATCACTTAAATTTAACTTTTCAAATCTTTCTGAAATGTATTCAGCTGCTAATTTCTCTCCTTTAGTACCTGTTTTTCTTCCTTCTAATTTATCATCAGCTAGAAACATTAAATCAGCTTTAATATTGTTCTCGTAGTTAATTTCCTCTCCACATGAAAGGAGAAAAACAAAAAATGTTATTTTTATTAGATTGTTCATTTGATACCAATTATTTTTGCAAAATTAATAACGAAATAACTGAATGAAAAATATATTACCACTTTTATCTATATTAATATTAATTAGTTGTAAAAAGGAATTAAATACTGATCTTACATTTGAAGGGGAAAAGTATTTTAAAAATATAAAGCAGGTTACATTTGGCGGGGATAATGCTGAAGCTTATTGGAGTTTTGATGATAAACAATTGGTTTTTCAATCTAACTTTAATCAATGGGATGTGGAGTGTGATCAAATGTTTTTAATGAATAATGATGAAAGCTTTGAGGCGAATACCCCTAAAATGCTCAGCACTGGCAAGGGAAGGACTACCTGTTCATATTTTATGCCTGATAATAAACACATCTTATATGCTTCAACTCATGAAGCTGACGAAGCATGTCCTGAAACTCCGCTAAGAGTTGATGGTAATTATGTTTGGCCAATATATGACTCATACGATATTTATGTTGCTGATTTGGAAGGTAATATTGTTAGTAAACTAACAGATGAAAAAGGTTATGACGCAGAAGCTACTGTCTCTCCCAAAGGAGATAAAATTGTATTCACTTCTGATAGAAGCGGTGATTTAGAATTATATACAATGAATATTGACGGTTCTGATGTAAAACAAATTACTGATGAATTAGGTTATGATGGAGGTGCTTTTTTCTCTCCTGATGGAACTAAATTAATTTTTAGAGCTTCAAGACCTAAAACTAAGGAGGAAATTGATGAGTACAAAGATTTACTTTCTAATGGATTGGTAAAGCCAACTGAAATGGAATTATTTATCTGTGATAGTGACGGAAGTAATCTTAAGCAAATTACATATTTAGGAAATGCTAATTGGAGTCCATTTTTCCATCCTTCAGGTGAAAAAATTATATTTTCCTCTAATTTTGAGGCTGTACTTGGTTTTCCTTTTAATTTATACATGATTGATATTGACGGAAAAAATTTAGAAAGAATCACTTACAGTGATACTTTTGATGCATTTCCAGTTTTCTCGAATGACGGTAAAAAGATTGCATTTTCTTCAAACAGAAATAATGGTGGTACAAGGGAAACTAATCTGTTTATTGCTGAATGGGTAGAGTAATTTAAAGCTTACTAACTTTTATTCCTGAACCTGGTTTGGCTATTATAGCATTAAGATTAATACCATAACTGTCTTTGTAATCTTTTTTAATTTTAGCTACTACATCTTCTATATCATTTTTTTTAATCAAATTAATGGTACAGCCGCCGAAACCACCACCCATCATACGAGCGCCTAAAATTCCTTCATATATTTCCGTCTGTTTTACCAAAAAATCTAATTCTTTACAACTTACTTCATAATTGTTTTTTAGCCCATAATGAGATTGATACATAAGTTTTCCAAATTCAATCAAATTATTAGTTTTAATCAATTCAGCAGATTGGATAGCCCTTATATTTTCCTCAAAAATAAAAATTGATCTTTTGTATTGTTTTTCGCTTAAATTATTTTTTGCTTTCTTGATTTCATCAATACTTACCTGTGATAGGTTTTTGTAGTTTTTTTTGTTAACCGAATTTATTGTTTCTAGAGCAAGTTTACATTCCTTAACCCTTATATTATATTCGGAGCTAGCTAGATTATGCTTAATATTAGTATCAAGTAATAATATTTCATATTCACCAAAATTGATATCAATATATTTCGATTTTACATTTTCACAATTAAGCAATATTGCTTTATTTTCTTTTGCATTAAGAATAGTATACTGATCCATAATACCACCTAAAACACCAATGTATTTGTGTTCAACATTTCTACTTAGCTTAATTATCTCTGAATTATCTAGGTTTAAATTATTTAGGACGCCCAATCCTTTTATTAAACCACAAACTAGGGCAGAAGAGGAGCTTATTCCCGCACCCGAGGGCAGAGTTGAGCTTATTTTACATGTAAAATTATCTATCTGGAATTTTATTTGCTTAAGCTCATTAATTACGCCAAGGATATAATTTTCCCAATGATTATTACTTTTTTTAAAATCTGATTTAACATCAAAATACATTGAATAGCCTAAGTCAGTTGAAACAGAGGAGTTTTTATGTGTTTTTTC
>VMCO01000085.1 GCA_008081325.1 Flavobacteriaceae bacterium | reverse complement strand
TAATTATTTGGAATCTTGTGATCAAAATGCAATTTTATTTACTATAGGCGATAATGATACTTTCCCTCTCTGGTATGCACAAGAAATTGAAGGTATTAGAACTGATGTCAGGGTGGTTAATACAAGTCTCTTAAGTACCGATTGGTATATTAATCAAATGAAAAGAAAAGCTTATGAGAGTGATCCAATTCCTTCAAGTTTGACATCAGAAAAATACAGACATGGAACAAGAGACTACATAATTAAAGAAGAAATCAGCAAAGACACCGTAGACGTTGATGTATTTTTAGACTTTATAACTCAAGATGATGAAAGTTTTAAATACGGAGAAATTTTAAAGAGACAAGGCTATGATGTTGCTGGGTTGAGAAGTCAAGACTACAATGCTAATTTTTTACCCACTGAAAATGTTAGAATTCCGGTTAACATTGAAAATGTGATTAATAACAAAATAGTAAGTGAAAAGTATTCAGATTTAATTGAAGAAGAAATTTTTATAAAAATTAAATCACAAGCCCTCTACAAAAACAGATTAATTATGCTGGATATCATTGCTAATAATGATTGGAAAAGGCCAATTTACTTTACTGGTGGAGCCTTTGGTGATGAAGATTATTTATGGATGAAAGAGTTTTTACAGTTAGATGGAATGTGTTACAAGCTAGTCCCAATAAAAACTCCAATTGACCAATTAAATCCTTACGAGATGGGTATGATTGATTCTGAAAAAATGATTAATCTAATTGATAAATGGAATTGGGGTGTTGAAAAGGAAATTGATATTTATTTGGATGTTGAGTCAAGAAAAAACAGTATAACATATAGAAGTAATATTTCTAGACTTGTTGATCAATTAATACTTGAAAATAATTTTAACCAAGCAGAAAAAATTATTGATAGATGTATGGAAAAATTACCAACCGACAAATTCGGCTATTATACTCTTTTAGAGCCATTTATAAATTCATACTACAGAATTAATAAAATCGAAAAAGCTAGGAAATTATTTGATGAAATAGCCGTGAAATATCAAGAAAATCTTTTTTATTACAGTTCTCTAAGCAATTCAAATAAAAATAGATATGCTGAAGAAATTTACACAGACATTGAACGATACAGGTCTCTAGTTGATGTAATGATAAATTTTGAGGAAGAGGAATTCTTAGATAGCAGGATGAAAGAGTTCAATGACTATCTTGACTTATTTCTTTAGCTAGATAATTCATTTAATCCGTTTTTTTAAATTTTAATTTAATAGGCTCACATTTACTAAAATTTTACCCTAAATCTTTATTAATCAATTAATTAAACTAAATTGTTGAAATCTTTAAAATTTAACAATCTAATTATATATTGGTTTTTATTATTTTAGAAAAAATAAACTAACCTTTTTAAATCATGAAAAATCAAAATAATTCTGCATTATTTACTTTAATTACAGTGTTTTTCTTTTGGGGATTTTTTGGTGCATCGAACGGTGTATTTATCCCTTTCTGTAAAACCTATTTTCAAATTGATCAATTTCAAGCTCAGCTAGTTGAATTTGCGTTCTATGGAGCATATTTTATAGGAGCTTTATTATTATTTGTATGGTCAAGTTATTCTAAAAAAGATATTTTAAATAATTGGGGTTATAAAAAAGGAATTATTTACGGACTTATTATTTCAATTTTTGGAGCATTGATTATGTATCCGTCAGTGAATGGTGCTGAGCAGGGTGATACTCAAGTATTTTATTATGTGTTAATTGCATTATTTATTATTGGTCTTGGTTTTTCACTTCAACAAACAGCAGCTAATCCATTTGCTGTATCACTTGGAGATCCTTCAACTGGATCAAATAGGCTTAATCTCGCGGGTGGTATAAATTCTTTTGGAACTGCAATTGGGCCAATTTTAATTGCATTTGTTTTATTTGGTTCAGCTTCCGAAGTTGACTGGGACATTATAGAATTAAGTTCTGTTCAAAGTTTATATATTGCTGTTGCAATAGCATTTCTTTTAGTAGCTGGGTTTTTCTATTTATCTAAAAAACTTCCTGATGCAAAAAATGATGAACCATTTGAATCTGCGTCTAAAGCTAAAACAATGTTAATTGTTATGACATTGATAATGACAATTTGTTTCGGTTGGATTTTCTATTCATACACTCCAGCATTTGAAAATAATCCTATTGATGATTTAGAAATAACAAGACTAATTTTAACATTAGTTTGTCTTATTTCCGTTTTTGCTCTTATTCTCAGAGCTAATTCATCAGCAAATAAAAACTCCGAAGGATGGGGCGCTTTAAAATATCCTCAACTTGCTTGGGGAATGCTTGCAATATTCACCTATGTAGGAGTTGAAGTTACAATTCAAAGTAATTTGGGCGAGTTGTTAAAAGCAGATGTCGGTGAAGGAATTAATGCTATTGGTCTTCCTGTTTTAGACGAAGCTCAAAGTGCAAAATATATTGCATTGTACTGGGGTGGGTTAATGATAGGAAGATGGACAGGATCAATTGGAGCCTTTGATATTTCAGCATCTTTAAAAAAGATTCTTTTATTCATAACTCCCTTTATAGCTTTCGGTGTTGTAATCGCTGTAAATTCATTTAGTAACCCGCTAACTATTTCAGAAATAGGGATATTTTCATTACTAATTATTATTCAAATTTTTGGGTTTTATTTAGCTAAAGATAATGCGATTAAAATTCTGACAATTTTCAGTGTACTAGGAGTAATTGCAATGTTAGTTGGAATTTTTGGGTCTGGAGAAATTGCTTTATTCGCTTTCTTAACAGGTGGTCTTTTTTGCTCAATAATGTGGCCATGTATTTTTTCACTAAGTATTACTGGTTTAGGAAAATACACCTCGCAGGGATCATCATTTTTAGTGATGATGATACTTGGAGGGGCAATTATACCTCCCCTACAGGGAAAACTTGCTGATATTTTTGGAATGATAACATCTTATTGGGTAGCTGTATTATGTTTTGTTTTCCTGCTGATATATTCTGTAACAACCAAACAAATTCTGTCAAAACAAAAATTGATTTAAAATGAACAGAAGAAGTTTTATTAAAAGTACTGGGATTGCTTCACTTGGACTCAGTCTAAAAATTGATAAAACTTTTTCACAATCAGATAATTCTTCAGTTGACCCACTAGTTATCGCTACATGGGATGTTAAAAAAGCAACCAAAAAGGCATGGGAAATTATATCTTCAAACGGAAATTCACTTGATGCAATTGAGCAGGGGTGTATGATTGAAGAAGCTAACAAAGATGGGCAGTCTGTAGGAATTGGTGGACTTCCTGATCGTGAAGGAAATGTTACACTCGATGCCTGTATTATGGACCATTACGGAAATTGTGGTTCCGTTGTTTATCTAAAAGATATAAAACATGCAATTTCAGTTGCAAGAATGGTAATGGAAAAAACTCCTCATGTTATGTTAGCTGGAGATGGAGCAAAAAAATTTGCAATTTCTATGGGGTTTAAAAAAGAAAACTTATTGACCGAAAAATCGAAAAAAGACTGGATAAAATGGAAAGAAAACGAAGAATATAATCCTATAATCAATATTGAAAACCATGATACAATTGGAATGTTAGCAATTGATAAAAACAAAAATATTAGCGGTGGTTGTACAACCAGTGGATTAGCCTATAAAATGCAAGGAAGAGTTGGTGACTCTCCTATTATTGGTTCTGGATTATTTATTGATAATGAAGTAGGGGGTGCAGTAGCAACGGGATTAGGTGAAGAGGTGTTAAAAACAGTTGGAAGTTTTTTAGTTGTAGAGCTTATGAGACAAGGATACTCGCCTGAGGAAGCATGTAAAATTGCAATCGAAAGAATTGTAAAAAAACCTGGAAGTAATTATAAAAATTTTCAAGTAGGTTACATTGCTTTAAACAAAAAAGGTGAAACAGGATCTTATTCAATTCAAAATGGTTTTAGCATGACCCAATATGACAAAACAGGCAATGTCAATTATGATTCCCCTTATTTTCATAAACAGGGATAAATGAATAAAAAAAAACGATTATTTTTAATTGACGCATATGCATTAATATTTAGAGGGTATTATGCTTTTATTAAGAATCCCAGAATCAATTCAAAAGGTCTTGACACTTCGGCAATTCTAGGTTTTACAAATTCTCTTTTTGATGTTATAAAAAGAGAAAATCCTGATTATTTAGCGGTATGTTTTGACAAAGGTGGAAGTCAAGACAGAATCAAAATATTTGATCAATATAAAGCCAATCGTGACGAAACTCCTGAAGCAATTAAAGTTTCAGTACCTATCATAGAAGAAATTTTAAAATCTCTTAATATTTCTATTTTAGTTAAAGAAGGTTACGAGGCTGACGATATTATTGGAACTATTGCAAAAAAAGTAAAATCTGAAAATTTTGACACATTTATGGTAACACCAGATAAAGATTTTGCTCAACTTGTTGATGAATCAATATATATGTATCGTCCAGTGTTTGGTGGTGGATATGAAACCTGGGGAGTCAGCGAAGTTTTAGAAAAATTTGAAATATCTAAACCATCACAAGTGATTGATTTTTTAGCAATGAAGGGCGATTCAGTTGATAATATTCCTGGACTTCCAGGTGTTGGGGACAAAACCGCTAAAAAATTCTTAAAACAATATGGCTCACTAGAAGATCTTTTAGAAAACACATCAGAACTTAAAGGAAAACTAAAAGAAAAAATTGAACAAAATAAAGATCTTGGTATTCTTTCAAAAAAGTT
>VMCO01000018.1 GCA_008081325.1 Flavobacteriaceae bacterium | reverse complement strand
TCATGGTTTTTTGAATCGTTTTTGTTTGTCAAATAAGATTCAATATGCTTACCTATACTACTTAAGTAAGTGATTCTAATTTCTATTTCCTTATTTATACTTTTGTTTTTAATAAGATTGGCGTTAATTTTGCGTCAAATTTAATTAATATTATAAAATTTTATGGCAATAATCATAACAGATGAATGTATTAATTGCGGAGCCTGTGAGCCAGAATGTCCTAATACCGCTATTTATGAAGCTGCTGTTAACTGGAAATATTCGGATGGTACTAATCTTTCTGGGGAGGTTAATCTTCTTGATGGAAAAATAGTTAATGCGGAATTGCCTCAAAGGGCGGTTAATGACGAGGTTTATTACATTGTTCCAGATAAATGCACAGAATGTAAGGGTTTTCATGAAGAACCACAATGTGCTGCGGTTTGTCCAGTTGATTGTTGTGTTCCTGACCTAAACCACATAGAATCTGATTCTCATTTATTGGAAAAACAAAAATTAATGCATAGTTAATATGAAAGCTGGAATTGTTGGTTTGCCAAATGTAGGAAAATCTACATTATTTAATTGTTTGTCAAATACAAAAGCCCAAAGTGCAAATTTTCCTTTTTGTACTATTGAGCCTAATCATAGTATTATTAATGTTCCTGATAAACGATTAGTAACGTTAGAAGAAATAGTTAAGCCTGAAAAAGTAATCCCCGCAACTGTAGAGATTGTTGATATTGCAGGGCTAGTGAAGGGTGCAAGTAAAGGAGAAGGTCTTGGAAATAAATTTCTAGCTAATATTAGAGAGACAGATGCTATAATTCATGTTCTAAGATGTTTTGATAACGATAACATAACGCATGTTGATGGTTCTGTAAACCCTGTAAGAGATAAAGAGATTATTGATATTGAACTACAACTAAAGGACTTAGAAAGCTTAAATAACAGGATTGAAAAAGTAACGAGAGCTGCTAAATCTGGTGACAAAGAAGCTGTAAGAGAAAAAGAAGTTCTTTTAGAGGCCGTCTCTTTTTTAGAGGCATCTAATAATATTAGATCCATTCAATTGGAAGATGATGACATAAATAAATATTTAAAACCTTTACAGCTAATTACTTCAAAACCTGTTCTTTATGTCTGTAATGTTGACGAAAATAGTGTAAGCTCTACAAATAATCATGTTGAATCAGTAAAGTCCTTAATTTCTAACGAAGGTGCTAATTTAATTGTATTGGCAGCTGGTATCGAATCAGAAATTAATGAATTAGAAAGTTTTGAAGAAAGAAGAATGTTTCTAAACGATTTGGGATTAGATGATCCAGGTTCATCAAAACTAATTAATGCAACTTATGATTTGTTAAATTTACATACTTATTTCACAGCTGGACCTAAGGAAGTTCGTGCTTGGACAATTCCTAAAATGGCAACAGCTCCCCAAGCAGCAGGAGTTATCCACACCGATTTTGAAAAAGGTTTTATAAAAGCTGAAGTTATTTCATTTGACGATTATGTTAAATATCAAACGGAAACCAGGGTTAAGGAAGCTGGTAAAATGAGGGTTGAAGGTAAAGGTTACGTTGTTAATAACGGAGACGTTATTCATTTTTTATTCAACGTCTAGTATATCTGATTATATCTTGATATTTTGTTAATTACTTTGTTAAATCTACATTTATTTTCTTTTACTGAAACATTATATTAGCATACTCAATAAGTATGGCTAAAATCAACCAATATACAGAAGACAATATCAGATCATTAGACTGGAAGGAGCATATTCGTATGCGTCCAGGAATGTATATTGGTAAGTTAGGAGATGGATCATCTCCTGATGACGGTATATATATTCTTTTAAAAGAGGTTCTTGACAACTCAATAGATGAGTATGTTATGGGGGCTGGTAAAACTATTGAAGTTTCTGTTCAAGGAACAAAGGTTACAGTAAGAGATTATGGAAGAGGTATTCCCCTAGGGAAATTAATTGATGTTGTTTCAAAAATGAATACTGGTGGAAAGTATGATACCAGAGCTTTTAAAAAGGCGGTTGGATTAAATGGGGTAGGTACTAAGGCAGTCAATGCATTATCTGATTATTTTAAAGTTGAATCGAACAGAGAAGGAAAGAGTGTATTTGCAGAGTTTAAAAGAGGTGTTCTTGATTTGGAAAATCAACCTGAAGAAAGTAGTAGGAGAAGAGGAACTAAAGTTACATTTATTCCAGACGAATCGATTTTCAAGAATTTTAAATTTAGAAATGAATATATAGCAAGAATGCTAAAAAACTATGTTTATCTAAACCCTGGTCTAACTATAGTTTTTAATAATGAAAAATTTTACAGTAAAGACGGATTAAAAGATTTACTTGAAGAAAGAATTAAAGATACTCAAATTTCATACCCCATAGTTCATTTGAAGGGAAATGATATTGAATTAGCTATAACTCATAGTAAAACTCAATACAGTGAAGAGTATCACTCCTTTGTAAATGGTCAAAATACAACTCAGGGAGGTACTCATTTAAGCTCATTTAGAGAAGGGTTTGTTAAAACTATTAGGGACTTTTATGGTAAAAATTTTGATGCTTCAGATATTAGAAAATCGATTGTTGCAGCAATTTCTATTAAGGTTATGGAGCCTGTTTTTGAGAGTCAGACAAAAACAAAACTTGGCTCAACTGAGATGGGAGGGGATCTACCGTCTGTGAGGGTTTATATTAATGATTTTTTAAAAAATAAATTAGATAATTTTCTGCATAAAAACCCAGTTGTAGCTGAAGCACTAAATAAAAAAATATTACAGGCTGAAAAGGAAAGAAAAGAGCTTTCAGGTATTAGAAAGCTTGCAAGAGAAAGAGCAAAAAAGGCAAGTTTACACAACAAAAAACTTAGAGATTGTAGAATTCACTTAGGTGATTTAAAAAATGATAAGAGACTTGAAACAACCCTATTTATTACTGAAGGTGACTCGGCTTCTGGTAGTATTACAAAATCAAGAAATGTAAATACTCAAGCTGTCTTTAGTTTAAGAGGTAAGCCACTAAACTCTTACGGAATGTCTAAAAAGATTGTCTATGAAAATGAGGAGTTTAATTTACTTCAATCTGCTTTAAATATTGAAGATTCATTAGAGGATTTGAGGTATAATAATATTGTTATAGCAACTGATGCAGATGTTGACGGGATGCATATTAGATTGTTATTAATAACTTTTTTCTTACAATTTTTTCCTGAATTAATAAGAAGTGGTCACTTGTTTATACTTCAAACCCCTTTGTTTAGGGTTAGAAATAAAAAAGAAACAATTTATTGTTATTCAGAGTTGGAAAGGGTAAACGCTATTCAAAAGCTTCAGCCTAAACCTGAAATAACAAGATTTAAAGGGTTAGGAGAAATTTCACCTGATGAGTTTGGTCATTTTATTGGAGAAGATATTAGGTTGGATCCTGTTATGCTTGACGAAGACAAAAGTATTGAAGAGCTTCTTAGTTTTTATATGGGTAAAAATACACCAGACAGACAATCTTTTATTATTGATAATTTAAAAGTTGAACTAGATATTGTTGATTAAATGCAAGAAGATTTTAATAATAATGAAAATTTAAATCAAGGCGAATCTATAACCCGTGTCACGGGAATGTACAAAGATTGGTTTCTTGATTATGCTTCATATGTTATTCTAGAAAGAGCAGTTCCATCTGTTGAAGATGGATTTAAGCCTGTTCAGAGAAGAATCATGCAATCAATGAAGGATTTAGATGATGGAAGATATAATAAAGTTGCTAATATTGTAGGTCATACTATGCAGTATCACCCTCATGGAGACGCTAGTATTGCTGATGCGATGGTTCAGATTGGTCAAAAAGATTTACTTATCGATACGCAAGGTAATTGGGGTAATATTTTAACCGGAGACAGAGCTGCAGCTTCAAGATATATTGAAGCTAGGCTATCAAAATTTGCTCTAGATGTTATTTTTAATCCAAAAGTAACTAATTGGCAATCTTCTTACGATGGTAGGAGAAAAGAACCAATTAATTTACCTGTTAAGTTTCCTTTGTTGTTAGCTCAAGGTGCCGAAGGTATTGCAGTGGGTTTATCAACAAAAATATTATCTCACAACTTTGGTGAATTAATTGATGCTTCAATAAAATATCTTAAAAATAGAAGATTCACCCTTTATCCTGATTTTATCACCGGGGGAATTGCTGATTTTACTAATTATAATGATGGTAAAAGAGGTGGAAAGGTTAGGGTTAGGGCAAAGATTAATATTCTTGATAAATCAACCTTAAAAATTTCTGAATTACCCTTTAGCACAACAACAACATCTTTAATTGACTCAATAATTAAGGCAAATGATAAAGGAAAGATAAAAATTAAAAAAATTGACGATAATACATCTTCTAAGGTAGAAATTTTAATACACCTTCCCTCAGGTATATCACCTGATAAAACAATTGATGCCTTGTATGCATTCACTAATTGTGAGGTGTCTATTTCACCGCTTTCTTGCATAATAGAAAATAACAAACCTTGTTTTCTTGGAGTTTCTGAGATATTAATAAAATCTACAGATAAAACAGTAGATCTTCTTAAAAAAGAATTAGAGATTCGTTTAAATGAGTTAGAAGATCAATGGCATAGTTTTTCACTTGAAAGAATATTTATTGAAAATAAGATTTATAGAAATATTGAAAATGAAGAAACCTGGGAAGGCGTTTTAACAGCTATTAGGAAAGGTATCACACCTTTTATTAAAACACTTAAAAGAGAAGT
>VMCO01000012.1 GCA_008081325.1 Flavobacteriaceae bacterium | reverse complement strand
TATTGAAATTTTAATTTTATATGGAAATGATTTAATTGATATTGAGGAAGAGGTGTTTTCGAAAAATAATGATGGTGCATCTTCAAGAAAAATCTCGACTAGATCTTTGAAAGTTTTTGAAAAAATTTACATGGATTTACATATTGATGAAATGGAGTTTTCTAATGAGGATTTTAAAAATATATATTTTAGAATAATCGAATGTTTTAACGAGAATAAAGAAATAAATATTGATAAATTCATTAATGAACTTAGCGAAAAACAACAATTAGAAGTAACCAATATAGTAATGGATAACGAAAAATATTTTTTACATGACTGGGAAAAAAATAATATATACCCTAAAAGAAAAAAAGACACTCTTGCACAACTAACCGTTGAAACAGTATTAAACTTAAGGTGCTATTTAATTGATAAAAAAGTTAATGGTTTTAGAGATGTTGGAAAGAATAGTGAATTAAATAACCACCACCTTGAAGAGGTTGTAAATTACTCTAAACTAAAAAAATTGCTTTCTGAAAAGTTGAATAGAGTTTTATGATTTTAATTCTTTAGGAATCTTACAAATAGGAATGCTAATCATTTTATGCTTATTGGCTTTATGATGTTTAATGTATACATCGTATTTGTCCTTTAAGTCTTGATCAATGTTTTTTGGATTTGTTCCGCTTTCTAGAACATTCATTATCTGTTCTAATTCGTCATAAGATGCTCCGATTTGGTCTTCATCAGATCTATCATCATCCCACAAACCATCTGTTGGTTTAGCTTTTAAAATTTCATTATCAATATCTAAAGATTTTGAAATTTTAAATACTTCGGATTTCATTAAATCAGCAATTGGGCTAATGTCAACCCCACCATCTCCATATTTTGTGTAGAAGCCAACTCCAAAATCTTCAACCTTATTTCCTGTACCCACAACAATTGAGTTATTAATACCAGCATAATAATATAAAGTCATCATTCTAAGTCTTGACCTAGAATTGGCTAAGGACAAATTATTTTTTGATGAATTACAATCTTCAACAAATGATCTAAACTCATTAAAAACGGTTGTTAGATCAACTTCAATCGATTCAACATTTTTAAACTTATCTTTTAGCCATTTTATATGGTTTTTAGCACGCAAATATTGATCTTCTTTTTGTTTGATCGGCATATTTAAGCATAATGTTTTTATACCTGTTAGTGCACATAATGTTGATGTTAAGGCTGAGTCAATACCCCCAGAAACTCCTATTACTAATCCATCTAAATTATTGGTCTCTTTATAATTTTTAATCCAATCCGTAATGAATTTTATCGTTTCAGATGTTTTCATTTAATAAATATTAGCCCAAAAAGTATGTTATATTTGTAATACAAAAATATAATAAACTTATGTCAATTTCTTCTTTAAACTACATAAAAAAAATATTAATTACTTTATTTTTTTTCTCTGTAGTTTCCTGTCATGAAAAAGTTGTTAAAAATGATAAATCTGTTATAGAGAGATTTGAAAAACAGTTCTATAATTCTAATAAAGAGCAATTAAATGAATTGAAGAATAAATATCCATATTTTTTTCCCAAGTCATTCCCAGATAGTGTATGGATAAACAGGCTAAATGACCCAATACAACAAGAAATTTTTCATGAAATTCAAAAAAATTATCAATCTGTTGAATTTTTAGAAATAGAACTAATCAAATTTTTCAAAAAAAATATAGACATTGATGCTAACTTTATTGAACCCAAGATTATAACAGTCAATACTGATGTAGATTACAGAAATAAAATTATTCTTGCAGATTCATTGTTGCTTATTGGTTTAGATAATTATTTAGGGTCAAATCATCCTTTTTATGATGGAATTCCGCTATACATAAAAGAGGATTTAACTTCATCGAATATCTTATCTGATATTGCTGAACAATTTGCAATTAATATTGTGCCAAGAACTGAATATTATACATTTTTAGATAAAATAATTTATTATGGAAAGATTTTGCATTATAAAGATTTTAGCCTAGATATTGAAGATAGGTTTAAGATTGGATATTCAGATGATAAAATGAAGTGGGCAAATGAAAATGAATATTTTGTTTGGACATATTTTATTGAAAACAATATTCTATTTAACCCGGATAACAACTTAATTAATCAATTTATAAACGATGGTCCATTCTCTAGATTTTATTTAGAAATAGATAATGATTCATCAGAAATGATAGGGAAATACATTGGTTGGCAGATAGTTAAATCGTATATGACGAATAATGATGTCTCATTAACTCAAATGCTTAAAAATAGCCCATCAGAAATTTATAATAATTCAAAATATAAGCCAAAAAAATAATGAAAAATAAAAAGTCTAAAATTGAAATTTTAGTGGAATTAGATGAAAATAAAATTCCAGAAAAAATGTATTGGTCAGCAAGTGATGCAGGCATTAAAAACAGTGAAACAAAAGCTGCATTTCTTTCTGTTTGGGATCCCGAAAGAAAGGAAAGCCTAAGAATTGATCTTTGGACAAAGGATATGCCTCTTGATGAAATGAAAATATTTTTTTATCAGATACTTACAAGTATGTCATCAACATTTAAAAGAGCTACTCAAGACGAAAAAATGTCACAAACTATGTTAGATTTTTGTGATTATTTTGCAGAAAAATTAGAGTTAAAAAAATAATTTTACCATTCATTTTTCTTATTTCCATCAAGTCTTAAAAATATTGACAGTAATAATGTAAATGCAATAAGGCTTGAACCTCCATAACTTAAGAAGGGTAGTGGAATTCCAATAGTTGGAGTTAATCCTAGTACCATGCCTATATTTATTAAAAAATGAATAAATAAAATTGATGCGGTACAATATCCGTATACTCTACTAAATTTATTTTTCTGATTTTCTGATAAATATATTATTCTAATTATCAGAATTGTATATAGCAAAATTATAAATACACTTCCTAAAAACCCCCATTCTTCCCCAACGGTACTAAATATATAATCACTATGCTGAGCTGGTACAAAATTACCCATAGTACGGGTTCCTTTTAAATAACCCTTACCTATAAGCCCACCAGAGCTAATAGCCTTTTTGGATTCGTTTAAATTATATAAAATAGTTTTTTCCATTTGCTTAATTTTTTTTGGATCTTTTTCTAAATTAAGCCAAACCTTTATATAGTTTTTTTGATGATTTTTTAGAATATTTTCATAGACAAAAATTGTCCCAAAACAGGTAATTAAACATAAGGATGTTAAAGAAATTATTTTAAAAATCTTATTTCTAACTTTCTTTTTAAATAAAAAATAGAGGATAATAATTGATATGATAATACCTGAAATAATTGAAGCTGAAATTTTTAATGATAGTATTGAGAGTATTATAATACTAAAAATAGACTTAACATAATTTTGTGAAATTCCTTCTCTGTATAAAACAAAAAATAATGATAAAAAAACGATTGAGCTTCCGGTGTCATTTTGAAAAACTATTATAACAATAGGGATTAAAATGATAAGAAAAAGTTTAAGCTGATCTTTTGGGTACTTTAAATCTGTCTGAAAATCGCTAATATATTTAGAAACTGCAAGCGCTACAGTAATCTTTACAAATTCACTAGGCTGAAGATTAAACCCTCCGATTGGAAACCAGGATAATGCTCCGTTAACTCTTTTCCCAAAAAAGAAAAGACATATCAGTACAACCAATGATATTAGATAAAAAATACTTGAAAATCTTTCATAAAATTTTACTTCAATGGAGATTGCTAGAAAACCGATAAATACAGAAATCAAAGCATAAAAAAACTGTTTGCTATACAGTGTTGAAAAATCTAGAATATTGATTTCTTCACCTGATATACTTGATGATAAGATATTGCCAATACCAAAACCAAGCAATAAAAAGTATATTACAATTATAACCCAGTCGAGTTTAAGTATATTTTTTCTTTGACCAATCAAAGCTTGTTTATTTTAAATGGTTTATTAGAGAATGGTTTTTTATACTCATCATCTAAGCTTTTATTTATTACAAGCTTTTCAATTCTTTTATTATTTATATAACCCTTTAAATATTTCTCAATCATTAAGCTTGATATTCTTCCTGCCCACGTAGAACCATAATATCCGTTTTCAACTAAAACAGCAATTGCAATTTTAGGATTATTTCTTGGTGCATATGCTACAAAAATTGAATGATCCGTAAGTTGAGTTTTCTTGCCGTTTATTTTTGTAAAATTTTCTGCAGTCCCTGATTTTCCGCAAATTTCAATTCCTGGAATATTCAAAAGTTTTCCCGTACCGCTTTCGTAAACTTTTGAAAGCCCAACTTCAATTATATCAAAATATTTTTCGTCTATATTGATAATTTTTTTCTCTTTAAATCTTTTCGGAATTGAATCTCCCTCAATCTTTTTAATTATATGCGGTGTATAATAGAAGCCTTTGTTAGCTACGGCTGCAATCATATTTGCTAACTGAATTGGGGTTACAAGAATTTCACCCTGACCGATTGAATTTGAAAGATTAGTTGTTGGGCCCCATCTAAAGTCTGGGTACCATCTGTCATAAAATTCAGAAGTAGGAATCATACCTTTTTTACCGATTGGAAGATCATTGTTTAAGTAATTACCTAAGCCAAAACTTTTTACACTTTCACTCCATTCATTAAAATTTTCTGAAATTTTGTTGTTTTTACCTATGGTTTTTCTGTAGCTATCGGCAAAATATGAATTACACGATTCAGAAATTGCATTGTATATATTTCTGTAACCACCACCACAATGACATTTCATTGATTTTTTATTTCTGCCA
>VMCO01000196.1 GCA_008081325.1 Flavobacteriaceae bacterium | reverse complement strand
GATTTTTTTAATAATTAATTTAATAAACTGGCAGGCACAGAAAGTTTAAAAAATCAGATCATTGATGGAGTTTCTGAAGATAAAATAGTTCAAACGTGGAAAAAAAAGCTGGACATTTATAAAAAAATGAGAACTAAATATTTAATTTATAAGTAATCTTTTTATGAAAAACATAGTACTAGAATATAATAATGCGGAAATAAAATTGGATTCTGAGTTAAGAATTTCAGATCTATCCTTAATTGTAAATCATGGAGAATTTATTTTTTTAATTGGAAAGACTGGATCAGGAAAATCAAGTATTCTAAAGTCTATGTATTCAGAAAATAAAATCTTAAATGGAGAGGCTAAAATTTCAAACACTGATCTTAGAACTATTAGCGAAAAAGAAATTCCTTTTTTGAGAAGAAAAATTGGAGTTATATTTCAAGATTTTCAATTATTAAAGGATAGAACGGTTTTTAAAAATTTAGAATTTGTTTTGAATGCAACTGGATGGAGTAACAAAAACAAAATAAATGAGAGAATTATGTTTTGTTTAGATAAAGTTCACATATCAAATTTATCAGAAAAATATCCAAGTCAACTCTCTGGTGGTCAGAAACAAAAAGTTGCTATAGCAAGGTCATTACTAAACAAACCTGAGATTATTATTGCTGATGAGCCCACCGGAAATTTAGATCCAAAAAGTAGTATTGAAATCATGAATGTTCTTCAAGAAATTAATCAAAATGGAAACACGATTGTCATGGCAACACATGATTTTAGTCTTTTAAGAAAATATGCAGGAAGAATATTGAGGTGTAAAGATGGAAAAATTGATGAAATAAACTCAAGTGAATTAAATATAGAAACAGTTTACCAATGATATCAATTTTAATTCCTTGCCATGATTTCAATGCATACCCGCTTGTTTGTAATTTAGAAAAACAAGCATTGATGTTGAAAATAAATTTTGAAATAATTTGTATTGATGATGGATCTTTTTCATCTAAAAATGAAATAAATCAAAAAATTAATTTATTAACAAATTCAAGATTTATAGAATCAAAAAAAAATATCGGAAGAATTAATAATAGACTTTTATTAGCAGAAAAATCACAATACCAGTGGCTGCTGTTCATTGATGTTGACACTTACCCAAATAGTGAGGATTTTTTAAAAAATTATATTGATCAAATAAATTTAGGTTTGATGAGTTTTGGTGGGAGTATTTATGAAGAGCCAAAAAACAATGGTTTTAATTTAAGGTATAAATTCGGAAAAAAAAGAGAGGAAGTTGATTCGGTAATTAGAAATAAAAACCCATATAAATATATCTCTTCAAGAAATTTTATAGGTAAGAAAGATTTGATTGTTAAGGTATTTTCAAAAATTAAAAATGTTTCTTATGGTAATGATTATATTTTTGGATCAATTCTTAAAAAAAAGAAAGTTGATATTATACATATTGACAATCCAGTCATAATTGAAAATATAGATGAAAATTCAATATTTATTCAAAAAACTCATCAGGCTTTGGATAATATTATTGATTGTTATAGAAAAGATGAAATAGAAAAGCATAGCATATCAATATTAAAAGCATATATAGTTTTAGATTCTCTGTTCATGAAGGGAGTTTTTGTCAGATTAAGCAACCTTTTCATCAAAAAAATTCAAAAAAACCTTTTTAGTAATAATCCGAATTTATTTTTATTTGACTTGTATAGGCTAAACTATATATGTCAAATTAATTAAGTTTAGATTTTTTAAATTCCTCATAATCACGAAAATAATCAGACTCGTCATAATGTTCAGAGGCTAAAACCATACAAATTGCTCCAGACGAAAAATTATCCATTTCTCTCCAAATTCCTTGTGGAATCAATAAACCTTTATCTGGTTTGTTGAGCATTATTTTTTTCTTATTTACTCCATCATCTAAAAGGACTTCAAAACTACCGCTGAGTGGAATCATAAATTGTAATAATTTTTTATGAGCATGACCCCCTCTATAAGAATCACTTGGAACATCATATAAATAATATACTCTTTTGATTGAAAAAGGAATGATATTTTTTTCTACAACCGATAGTTTTCCTCTACCCTTTGGATCGACTATTTTCGGAATATCGATAATAGTAATATCATCTATTTTTGTTTTCATATTGATTTGAATTTTTTAATTCCTCTTAAGCCAGCTAAAAACTTATTCATTATCTGATTGTAGCTAATAAGATTTTTTTTCTTTAATAAATAGATATGATGAACTAGCTTTAGGTACGATAAATATCCGTAAAACTTGTGAAAAATCGCAGCCCTAGCAAAAATATTTTCATCTCTAAATGCTAATTTACCAGAACTAACCGAATCATGTTTTAAAATAATTTTATTACAAAAAAATAAATTCAAATTTTTATCTAAACAATTTCTTAAAAAGATATATTCATCTCCTGTTTCAAAAGTCCCGCCAAGCCCAAACAATGGATCAAACTTCACATTATTATTAATAATTGCAGCTCTTTTAAATGCGATTACAACTGAATTAACCTCTCTAATACTTTTTTTGTTGTGTTTAGTTTGATTTTTGTAATTCTTAAAGAGATTACCAAGCTTATCCTCCATCATAAATGTGATAACATCAGCCTTTTTATTACATTCAAATTCATTAACTATTATATCATAAAAACCTTTTTTATAAACGATGTCATCATCAGCAAATAAACAATATTTTTTAGATGAATTTTCTAATGCTAAATTTCTACTGTTAGAAAGTCCTCTAGATCGAGAATTTATAATTCTAATATTTTTTTTATTGCTTTTTAGACTCTTTTCTGATTGATTTATAACAAGAATTGGATAAATATCTTTGTTATTTTCAAAAAATATATTTTTTATAAAATCTAAATTATTTTTTTTCGTTGTAGAAATTAATATTTCTAAATTATTTTTTTTGTTAATGACGTTCAGCATTAAAAATCTATATTTGAACCAAGTGATAACAATATAATGAAAATCTTACTTATTGGTGAATACAGCAACCTTCACAATTCATTAAAACAAGGTCTTCAAAAAAACGGCCACAAAGTCGTTTTATTGGGTAGTGGTGATGGATTTAAAAATTTTGATGCTGATATTCTTATAAAATCATCACTTTTTGAAAATAGATTTCTAAAAATTATAGCTAAAATAATTGACCGGTTATTTGGCGTGAATTTAAATGAAGTTGAAATTTTTATAAAATCGATATTCAAAATTAGAAAACTTAAAGATTTTGATATTGTTCAGCTGATTAACGAAAGAGCTTTTAACACCTCACCTTCAATGGAAAAAATTCTATTAGGTCAAATTTTTAAAAATAACAACAAAATTTTTTTGTTAGCATGTGGAGTGGATACTGTAAGTATCAAATATGCGTATGATAAAAAATTTAGGTATTCAATACTTAACCCTTATTTTGAAAAAAAGAATTTAAAAAAAGAATTTAAACATACTCTTAAATATTTGAATTCTAATTACTTAGAGCTTAGCAAATATGTGAGAAGTCATATTCATGGAATTATTAGCTCTGATATGGATTATCACATACCTTACATTGGTTCTGAAAAATACTTAGGAATGATACCCAATCCTGTCAATATTGATAAATTAAATTTTATTGAAATTAATGACAAAAATAAAATCTATATTTTACATGCAATTAATTCTAAAAATAAAATAAAAAAGGGTAATGAGTTTTTTAAAAAATCTCTTTCAATAATTGAAAAAAAATACAGGGATAAAATAAAAATCATTCAAACAATTGATATACCCTATTCTAAACATATTAAAAATGTTATGGAATGTGACATCCTTTTAGATCAGGTATTTGCATATGATCAAGGCTATAATGCTTTAGAAGCTATGGCATTAGGAAAAGTTGTGTTTACTGGAGCAGAAAAAGAATGGGTTGAATTTTATAATTTAGAAGAAGATAAAGTTGCCGTAAATGCTTTACCTAATGTAACTAAGATAGTTGATAAACTTTCTTGGTTAATAGAAAACCCATTGAAATTGAAGGAAATCTCAAAAAATGCAAGAGAATTTATAGAGTATCAGCATAATTATAAAAATATTGCAAAAAATTATCTAACAACTTGGAAAAAACATTAGACCATTTTAAACCAGATTTTTTTATTCCAGGTGCTGCAAAATCTGGAACTACAAGTTTACATGATTTGCTAAATACTCACCCTGATATTTCTATGTCAAAAAATAAAGAACCTGTTTATTGGAATAACAAACTATTTGATCAATTTAAAAATTTTGAAATAGAGAGGTATTTAAATTTATTTGAAATGGATAAAAAAATTAAAGGTGAATCAACTACATCTTATATGTATTACGACAGCTTCATTAAAAACATAAAAGACAATTTTCAAAACTCACCGAAATTTATTTTTATTTTAAGAAATCCAATTGATAGATATATATCTCATGTTAATTGGCTTATAGGCTTAGGATTGGAAAGTAAAAAGATTGATGAAGTTATAAAATATGAAGAATGGGCGGAATTCAACGAATATGATTATTATCCAAAACATTATTATCAATTTGGTTTATATTACAAATGGATATCAAGATTTGTCGAACATTTTGGAGAGGAGAATATAAAAATTATAACTTTTGAAAAATTGATTAATGATAACTTAGATACTATAAATTGCTGTTATGAATTTTTGGGATTAGATAAGGTAAATCATGTAAAATACATGAGATCAAACAAATCTAAAAATATTCTATTTCCTCGTTTATATCATTTTCTACGTAAGTCATCTATTGGAAAGTTAAAGTATACT
>VMCO01000146.1 GCA_008081325.1 Flavobacteriaceae bacterium | reverse complement strand
AGAGTAGATGACTCATAATCATTTGGTCCCTGGTTCGAGCCCAGGTGGGACCACTCATAAAGCCCCTCTTCTTGAGGGGTTTTTATTTTTAATGGCAAGTATTTTTTCTATTTTGTGGTCTATGAAGCTTGGTCATATTTTATATAAGGTAAAAGATTTAGATTCAGCAGTTAAAGAATTCTCTGAAAAAGGCTTTAATGTTGAGTATGGGTCAAAAGAAAATCCGCATAATGCTTTAATTTATTTTTCTTCTGGACCATACATAGAATTAATTCAAAGACCACCTGTTTCAAGCTTTTCAAAGTTTTTATTGAAGATAATTGGCAAAAAGAAGCTTGTTGAGAGGCTTAATTACTGGGAAAAAACTGACGAAGGGTATTTTGAGATATGTTTAGAAGTAGACAGCCACTTAAGTTTTGTAAATAAAGTCTTGCAAGAATATAATATTGATTCTTATAAAACATCAAGTAAAAGGATAGACCCAGCCAATAGAGTCCTCAAATGGAAATTGCTTTTTCCGTTAGAAAACAAACTCCCTTTTTTTATGTCTAAATTTAACATTGATCCAAAGCCAAAAAATTATATTCACCCAAATGGAATATCTAGAATTGATAAGGTAAAGTACGGGATTGACAGTAGACTTTCGCCGATTATAAACAGGCTTTGTAAAGACGAAATACTTTGTGTTGTAAACGAACCAGGGATTTCTTGTAGCTTCATAAACGAAAATCAACATTAAAGCTATAGGAAGTTATGTGGAAGTTTAATTTTTATAGCTTAATAGAAAATTACAAGCTCATTACAATTTATGTAATGGGCTTCATGTATATTTTTATTGGGATCAGACACTTCATAGACCCACAATATTTTTTACACATTGTCCCACCCCAACTTCCTTTTAAATTATTTCTGGTTTATATTTCAGGCCTCATAGAAATCATAGGAGGAGCGGCAATTCTTAATCCTAAAACAAGAAGAAAGGGTGCTTTATTGCTGGTGTTCCTGCTGTTAGTTGTTTTTCCAGCAAACATATATCTATATGTTTCCGAAGTTCCTCAAAACTTATTAGGAATTACAAAAACGGACGCTTTAATAAGAATGCCGTTTCAAATTCCCTTAATAATCTTGGCATATTGGCACTCAAAGAAAAACCACCCTGCTTGGGTGGTTTATATTTCCTCTATAGTTTTTATACCAACAATAGTGTATTTTCTTACGATATAATTACTCTTCGCTATACCAATAGTTGTTTTTAGCATCAACATCTGGATACTCAAAATCAGGGTCAACAACAATCTTTTTGAAAGATTCTGTTGTATCAACTAAAAATCTCCATGAGACATTCTTTTTCCAAATTTCTACTGGAAGCTCTTTTCTAATCTTTATGTCACTAGCAGTTGTGATTTCTAGCTTTATAGGCATCGGAATCTCTTTCATGTTCTTAATTGTGATATACGCCCCCTTTGTTGGGTCATCATCAACATACTCAACATTAGTTATTGCCTGGTCTAACTTCCAATTATTAAGTATCCAAGATCTCCAAAACCATCCAAGATCTTCACCGGAAACATCTTCCATGGTTCTAAAAAAATCATCTGGAGCAGGATGTTTAAAAGCCCACCTGTGAATATATTCTTTAAAAGCGTCATCAAATCTTTTTGCGCCAAGAACATTATCCCTTAACAACCATAAGACCATAGCAGTTTTATAATACTGAAGACCCATATTTCTTTCAATTAGATTGTCGGGAGCAGTTATTAGAGGCTCTAAATCGTCAGAAAGAAACTGAAGAGCAGCCATGTGCATATTCATCTTTCCTCTGTGATATTCGCCATCGTTAAATTCTTTTGTGCTGATGTCATTAACAAAAGAATTAAAGCCTTCGTCCATCCAACCATAAAGCCTTTCGTTTGACCCAACTATCATAGGGAACCAATTGTGACCAAACTCGTGATCAGTCACGCCCCAAAGACCGCCTCCTTTTGATCTATAGCTGCAAAAAGAAACAGCTGGATACTCCATACCCCTTACATTTCCTGCAACATTTATTGCTGTTGAATAAGGGTATTCAAACCATCTTTCTGAGTAATGTTCAACAGATGCTTTAGTATATTCTGTAGATCTTTCCCACGCATTATCTCCATAGCTTTCAATAGGATAAGCTGAAATTGCCATTGAGTTTTTTCCGCTAGGCAAGTTAATTCTTGCCGCATCTAAAATAAAAGCAGATGAAGACGCCCAAGCGACATCTCTTGTGTTTTCCATTTTAAATCTCCATGTTATCATTTTTCTCCCCATTGGTCTAGATTCAGGAGCATTTATTTCTTCAGGAGTTCTAATCATAATAGTTTCGTCACTTGCTTCTGCTTGTGCCCACCTGTCAAGCTGATCTAGAGTGTATGTTTCAAGAGGGTTTAAAAGCTCACCTGAACAAACAACAATATGATCTGAAGGAACAGTGATGTTGACATTAAAATCCCCGTATTCTAAATAAAATTCTCCTTGACCTGTATAAGGAAGATTATTCCAAGCATTAAGATCATCATATACACACATTCTTGGATACCATTGTGCAACAGTATAGACTTTTCCGTTATCGGTTCTAAGTATGCCCATTCGATCAGATCCATAATCAGGTGAAAGAAATGAAAAGTCAATTTTTAACGAGAGCTCCCCACCATTAGCCTTAAGTGGTTTAGGCAAACTAACTTTCATCCTAGTATCATAAATTTCATATTCTACATCATTAATAGACCTGCTTCTACCTTTGCCAGAGATCACCTGCACCGCCGAGATTTTAAAACCTCCATCAAGCGTTTGGCCTTTTGATCCGTTTCGACTACCGTTTAAAGGAATAATAGCATTTCCTTTAGAATCACTTTCAAATAAATTTTGATCCATATGTAACCACAAAAAGTCTAGCTCATCAGGGCTATTGTTTGTGTATTTTATAATCTCTTTTCCCATAATTATATCAGAAAGAGTGTCTAATTCTACATCAATAATATAATCAGCTCTGTTTTGCCAATATTTATGCCCAGGCTTCCCGCTTGCCGACCTTGTATCAGTTGAAGGGGTTGAGTAAAAAGATGTTTTAAAAGCCTCTACGTAATCATAACTTGATTCATTATTTGTTTGTGAATATCCAACATTACCGATAATTAAAGCGGCCAATAAATATTTTAATAGTCTTCTCATTATAAAGTGTTTTACTGAAAATTATAATCAATTTTAATGCCCTAAATGTACAACAATACTATCAGTTTAAATAAATTTATTATTTTAAAGACTTAATGACTAATTCAATTTATTATGAAAAATTTTTTATTCGCACTTGCCGCGCTAGTAACATTCGCGTCAGGCGCACAATCAATAGTTGAGGTAACATATCTTGATATGCCCGCAACTAAAATCGGACGTTTTGTTGAGCTCCATAAAGAAATGTTGGAAACAATGAACGGAGATCAGAGAACAAGTAAGGGCCACTGGGTTTACAGACACTGGTATGGCTCAGGAGCTGCGATTGTTATATACGAAGTATATGACTCAGCAGAAGACTGTGTAAACGACGACCCTCTTGCTGCATTTCAACAAAATGTAGCAAAACTACCAGAAGAAGAAAGACCTAAAATGGTTGAAAAATTTCAAGAATGGTGGTCTCATTATGACGGCCACTGGGATGAAATGAGGGTTCTTGATATGGAAAACTTTCACGTTGCAAAAGAAAATGTGGACTGGGATAAGCCTTTTGTTTTTGTTGCAGGCCAATATAATGCTGAAAACATAGCAGAAGCTGCAAACGCATATATGGACTGGCAAATAAGGCCTGGTGTTGCAGATGGCCCGATTATGGGCGGAGGAGTTTCTTCCCATTTCAAAGGTGCTGGACTTGACATTGAAGTATATCAATCATATGAAAGCTTGGTTGAGTTTGCTAAACATGTTGAGTCAGGTTCAGCGGGAGACGCTGAAGCTAGAAGAACATTTTGGAGCAATATTCGAGGGCAACACTCAGATCAAATTTATCTTCATATAGGACATATGGAAAATGGTGTTTTTAACTTGGCAGGACCTAACAGGTAACAACTTTTTTTGGCAAAAACAAAACCCCCACCTTTTAAGGGCGGGGGTTTTTTATTAACTAAAAACTTGATTTAGTCCAGTACAATTGGAGCACCGGCCTCCTCCAAGATCTTTCCTACTTTTTCAACATTTTCAAAGTAGGCGTCCATTTCAGGTTTTACCCTGTCGAACATTTCTTTTGCAATATCAAAGCTTTGCATGTGTAGCTGAGTTGGACCATATGAGTTAGGATACCAACCACCTCTTGCGGTTGACAGCCTATCACTAATGGTTAAAAAATCTTTTTCACCAATCTCTGCCTTTGCTTTACTTCCTCCAACTTTTCTCTCAAGCATATTCATAGTCTCAGTTAATTCATAAAGAGAACTACTAGCTTCAGGAATATTTGTTGTGATTTGCATTAGCATTCTTTGATATGTTTTTACTCTAGCATTTGCCTTTTCAAACTTATGCTGATACAAAGTGACAACTGTAGAAAATTCAGCTAAATCTGCATAATATTTATCATGTTTGTCTGCCATTGGGTTAGACAAGGTTCCAGACCTAATCTTTTCAACCTCCAATTCAACAGGACCAGCAAGATCACTTACTACGCCATTAACTCTTTTCTTTAGAAACAAATCATACTTTCCTGGATCCACTTGAGTTGTTATTCCTCCTCCAGAACCCCTCCAACCTCTAGAACTTCTTGATGAAGCTTTTACAGTCGTTGGAATGGAGCTTGTAAGATTCCAGTTAACTCTTGA
>VMCO01000010.1 GCA_008081325.1 Flavobacteriaceae bacterium | reverse complement strand
GCTCGCCGTCGTTCTGTTGTTGCTCGCCGTCATTCTGTTGTTGCTCGCCGTCGTTCTGTTGCTCGCCGTCGTTCTGTTGCTCGCCGTCGTTCTGTTGTTGCTCGCCGTCATTCTGTTGTTGCTCGCCGTCATTCTGTTGTTGTTCATTATTGTTTTGCTGATTTTGCCCAAACCAAAAATTGAGATCAATAAAATTTCCACCTACACAACCTGATCCTATGCATACTTTTTTAATTTTTGAAAAAGCACCTGGAGATATCACTAAAAAAAAGGCTACGAAAATAATCAAATATTTTTTTTTAATCATAAAGTTTACAATTATTCTATTACTATTGTTCCTTTAAAATAATCACGCCAACTCCAAATATTTTGTTTTGAAGTTTCGACTCTTAAAAAGAAATAATAAGTTCCTCGTTTTTGGGGTGTTCCTCTAATTGTTCCATCCTGGTTTTGAAATAAATTTGCTTGATAAGGGTTAAATGGGTATGAGGATTGTTCCCATTCAAATCTTGGATCTTTGTTATTAAATTGAAACCCTAGTTCTGGGAAAGCTCTTATTGATCCCCCATCGGGATCTATAATTCCATTTTCCTCCAGCTTATCATTTAAGTTGATATTAACGACATCATTCAATTGAAATCTATATGAAAATAAATCCCTAGGAATATCGGGAGGGTTAAAATTATAATTAGCAGGATCAATTACGCTTATTCTATGTTGACCATTTCCTTGAGTTTGACCAGAGACATAGCCGTCTCTATCACTATATATAAATTCAACTAAATATCGTTTTAATCTTCCTCCATCGGTAACAAATAAATCTTCTTCGTTCACTCGGCCACTCAAAAGACCATTAACAGTTATACTCAAATATTGATCAAGTGATACTCTATGATTCTCCGGATCTGCTTGAACATAACCACCTACATTCTGCACATTAAAATAAGAGTCGAAAATTGATAAGACTTCTCCAGATACATCCATTGTGTCTAAAAATTTAAGTGTGTCTAGTGTACTAAAATCAATAGAAAAATCTTGACCGGCTGGAACTATAAAATGAAAAGATGGATCT
Organism: Flavobacteriaceae bacterium; assembly: GCA_008081325.1. Classification (GTDB taxonomy): domain Bacteria; phylum Bacteroidota; class Bacteroidia; order Flavobacteriales; family Flavobacteriaceae; genus MED-G13. The sequence goes on along the minus strand of VMCO01000010.1, from coordinate 3,778 downwards.
CTATGAGGTCTTAAATGTTCTGATCTAAATGTAGGAAGAGAAGAAAATGTAATATTTTTTTGCTCAGAATTAATTAGATTTGTAACTACTAAAGGAACATCCCTTACATCACAATCAATTCCCATAATTAACCCATTGTTAAAATGAGGTCTGTAATCAACTTGTCCATTTGGAAGTTGACGGGGAGAGTTAAAATCTAATCTAAAAAATTCTTCCGCCCTATTGTCGGCAACTTCAAATTGCAAATTATCTTTTGATACATCTTCTTGTAGAAAATCTCTTAAATCATAGCTACATATTTTTTTATCTTCCAATACAAGATTCTCATTTGTAATTCTTAGTACTTCTGGCACTTGCGCAAGATCTATTGCTCCTACTTCATTATTGTTTTGTTCTTGCTCATTGTTGTTTTGTTCTTGCTCATTGTTGTTTTGTTCTTGCTCATTGTTGTTTTGTTGACCTTGCGCAAACCAAACGTTAGAGTCGATGAAGTTACCAACTGAACACCCAGGACCTATGCAGATTTGCTTTGTTTTAGAAAATGCTCCTGAGGAAAATATTAAAAATATAGTCAGAATTAGATATTGTAATTTAAGCATTCAAAGTATTTAATTTATGAATACATTAATTAGCTTGTTTTTTTTTAAAATTGAAGATAATTCTATCTTCTATATGAAATTATCAAAAGGTTTCTCTCTCGTTGAGTTACTAGTTGTTGTTGCAATAATTGGTATTTTGGCAGCTGTTGGAGTTGTTACATACCAAGGATACATAAATAGTGCAAAAATTAATACAACGGATACCAACTATTCAGAATTATCAAAAGCAATAAACAATGAATACACTGCATTAGCAACAAATATGGGTATTACCTCTATGTTTGATGGGTATGGAGGAGTTGTAGGCATTAATAGTGAAACAACTTGTGGTAATTATATGAGAGCAATAGAAGGTTATTATAAATCACAAAGTATAATCAACGCTTTTGATAACACTAAAGATTTTGTAATGTGTGGAGACACAAATATCGGTGCAGTTGGTGGAGAATGTTCTTGTGCTTCATGTCTTGATACACCAGCTGAACTTCCTCAAGGCTCTGCAATTATGGTTTGTATTGATGGAGATGATGCAACTTTTAATGATGAGTTTTCTTTGCAAGTTGTTCTCAATAATGCTGACTAATTTAATTTTAAAGATAAAGCTAAACAAGTAATATCATCTCTTCTCTCAAGAGATGTATTTGTAAGCTTTTTGACAATCTCATCACAAATTATTTCAAGAGAATTATCAAAATTTTTTCTTATTAAATCTTCTACTCCTTGCTGTCCAAGTTCAGTTTTATTATCATCGATATATCCTTCAGTGACACCATCGGTATAAATGAATAGTTTAGTTGGATCTTCAATTTTAATAATGTGGCTTTCAATTTTTTCATCAAAATCAGTATGTATAATTCCAACAGGTCTAAATGATGAAGAAACGTAGTTAACGCTGTCTTTCGAAATTATCATCACTGGCTCATGACCAGCATTTATCATTTCTAGTGTGTTGTCTAATTTGTTATATTTTCCTATAACCATTGTTATAAACATACCTTTTGCAATTCGGTCACAAACATTTTTATTAATCTCTAAGATAACTTTTTCTAAATCAATATCTTTTTGAGCAAACAATCTAAACAAAGACGCAGCTTTAGACATCACCAAACCTGATGCGGCTCCTTTTCCAGAAACATCTGCTAAAGTAAAAATTAATTCATTTTTTTGATTATAAATATAGTCATAGTAATCACCAGATACCTGTCTTGCTGGAATATTAATTCCATATATTAATTTATTTTCTGGATGTTCTGTTGGCAAAAGGTAAGATTGAATCTCACCTGCAAAGTTCATTTCTTTTTCAAACTTCTCTTTTTTTTCTCTTTGTATTTTCTCTAAGAAATTCTTTCTAATATAAGTGTAATAATAACTACTTGCTAAAACTAGAAAAGAAAACATCAAGTTAAAAGAGTAATCAATTAAAATGTATTGATATTTAAAAAATAAAAATGCTTTTAAAATAAAAATAAATTGTAAAAGTAAAAAAATTCCTATTCCAGCTAAAGGTATAAAAAAAAGAGTGATGTAAATTATAGATGCAACAAGTACAAATAGTTCAATTACTTCTAAATAGAGTGTCCATTGTGGCTTATAGATATTTATATTATTCAAGATATTTTCTAAAACATTAGCTCTTACTTCTACCCCACTCATAAGTGGATTTGTTGGTGTAGCAACAATATCATCCAAACCGATTGCAGTTGCACCAATATATACAATAGAATTTTGAAAAATAGATGGTTCAAAATTATTTTCAATAATATCTACAGCTGAAATAAATTGATCTTCAAGATATTGTTTATAATAAATTCTTTTTTCAGCTCGTTGATTTATTGGTATGGAAAAGTTACCGATATTAATAGTATTTAAATTATTAACACCTGTAATTTCATATTGTTTACTTCCAAGTGCTACCCTAAGCATTTCCATGTCCAAAGAGGCAGAAAAGCTATCGCCTATTTTAATCAAAAGAGGAATTTGCCTGACTACGCCGTCCTCAGAAGCAACATAACTCACATTTCCAATACCTTTTGCATTTCTCTCCAGAATTTCTAAAGAATTAATTCTACTTGGATAAAAATATAATTTATCTATATTTGTTTCATTAGAAGAGATTAGTATAAATTTTTGACTAATGTCGTTATTCGTTTTTTTAAATTTATTTAGAGGCGCAGTACTTAATATTACATTAAATTTTCTTAAATTATTTGATAAGATTTGATCATTGGAAAGTTTAAAGTAAAATTCTTTAAATAATTCTTTATCCAATTTGTATTGTTCAGCTATTTTGTTTAATGATGTTCTATCCTCTTCGGTAATCAAAATATCAAAACCAATAACGATTGAACCACTGCTGCCAACTTTAGTTATTATTTCGCTAAAAAAAGTTCTTGGCCACGGAAATTGACCAAGTTTTTCAATGCTCTTCTCATCAATTGAAACGATTTTTACAGGACTGGAGGAGAAAATTAATGGAAAAAAATTTTGATAATAATCATAGGAAGCCTGTTCAGTATTTTTAAAGAAAGAAAGTTGAGAAAGTTTGATTATTAAAAAAAATAAAAAAATGAAGCATGCAATTGCAATAACTATAGAAGGTCTCAGCTTTTCAGAATAAAGACGATTTTGAAGCCGTTCAACTCGTAATAAATTTTTTAAATAAGACACAATTTACCCAATCATTATCGTTTAAAATTTCAATTTTATCAATTAATTTATTAATAATGTAATTACCTCTTCCACCAAATGATTTTTCTTCAATTGTCTTGCCCTTAGATGGATCAATTTTTATATCCAAATATTTTTTTATAAATTTTTTTCCATTAAAATGGAATTTAACTTCAATCAATTCAGAGTAAATTACAACTTTTATTTGTAGTTTCTTTTCATCGTCTAAATCAAAAGTATATCTAACAAGATTTTGTATAAATTCATCTGAGGCTAAAATAATATCTTTTTTTATTTGCTGAGAGAACTGATCATTAAATGCAGTGTCTAAAAATTGTCTTATGGAACTTAAGTTTTTTGACTCACAATTAACATTTAAAATTTGAACCATATATTAATACTTTCTAAATCTATAAACCAAAAAAAATAAGTGCAAATTGATAAAAAACATCCGAAAGGGATTTTCAGTAAAACTTTTCTAAATATTACAAAATAAATCAAGACAAAAAATA
>VMCO01000133.1 GCA_008081325.1 Flavobacteriaceae bacterium | reverse complement strand
AATAATAGCATTTTTTAGTTTATCTCCAGTTTTTGGACAAAATAATTCAGCGAAGAAAGCTGATAGACTTTTTGAAAGATATGAATATGTAAAAGCAGCTGAAGAATATTTAAAGTTAGCTGAATCAAAAAGCTCAGATAATTATGTTATTGGTAGATTAGCAGATGCATACTATAATATCTTTGAAACACGTAAAGCAGAAAAATGGTACGCTAAAATTATAAATGAAGACCCAAATCCTGAAGTTATTTTTAGATACGCTGAAATGCTAAAAGCTAACGGAAAGTATAAAGAATCAAACGTGTGGATGTCTAAATTTTCAGAAATGATGCCTTATGATACTAGATCAATTGCATTTAGAAATACTCCAAATTATCTTGATAAAATAATTAAAAAAGGAAAGAGATTTAATGTTCAAAACCTAAAAGACATTAATACTATTTCATCAGACTTTGGTGCATTTAAGTTCGATAATGCACTTTATATAACATCAGGTAGAAAGCAAAAGGGTTCACAAAATAAAAAATACAATAACTATACCTCTGATGAAGAATATGTTTTAGATGTTTTTAAATACGATGTAATAAATGATTTGTATATAAACGAGACTCCATTAGAAGCTATAAATACAAAATATCATGAAGGAGTTATCGCATTTAGTCCATCAGGAGATACAATGTATTTTGCAAGAGAAACATATTATCCAAAGTCTTATTATGCAACTTTTAAAACATTAAAGGATTCGATAGTAAAAAGCGGTACGATAACAGAAAACGTCAGTGTAATTAATTTATATCGAGCAACAAGATGTACAAAAAAACAAATTACATGGAAAAACAATGGTGATTGTAATTCTAATAAAGGGTGGAATGTAACTGAATTAGAATTTAATAGTGGCTATTTTTCTATGAAGAACCCTGCTTTAAGTTGTGATGGGAAATCATTGTATTTTTCATCTGACATGCCGGGTGGATTTGGAAACTATGATATTTATAAATCTGAAATTAAAGAAGATGGTAGCCTGGGCAACCCAATTAACTTAGGTCAAAAAATAAATACTGAAGAACAAGAAGTATTCCCACACATGTGTTGTGATGACACTCTTTATTTTTCTTCAAATGGCCATTTAGGTTTAGGTGGTCTTGATGTTTTTTATTCAAAAAACGTTGATGGTAAATGGTCTAATGTTAGAAATGTTGGTATTCCAGTTAACAGTAATTCTGATGACTTTGCGTTTAAAATGGGAGATGACTGTACAAATGGTTTTGTCTCTTCAAATAGATCTGGAGGAGTTGGTAGTGATGATGTATACGCCGTCAAGAAAATAAGGCCATTATGTGATATCTTACTTGAATCTGTTGTTGTTGATGCTAAAACAGATAAGCCTATTAATTCTGCTTTAACGTCTGTTAAAGACGATACAGGAATTATAAATAACTCCAAAGAAACAAATAATGAAGGAAGAGTTGATTACATGTTTGAATGTGAAGATGATATTCAATTAATGGTTAGCAAAGAAGGTTATGAGAGTAAAATGATTGATATAAAACTTTTAGATATTGATCCGCCTTTACTAAAAATAAAGCTAGATCCAATTGAAGAGCTTATTGTAGAAGAAAAAATTATTTTAAATCCAATTTATTTTGAATTTGATAAGTCTAATATCACAAACCAGGCGGCATTTGAGCTTGATAAATTGGTTGCAATTATGAAAAAATATCCGAAGATGATTATAAGGGCCGAATCACATACAGATAGTCGTGGCCCAGCTTCATATAACAAACTCCTTTCAGATAGAAGAGCAAAGTCTACTGCTCAATATGTAATTTCTAAGGGAATTGATGAAGATAGAATTAGTGGTGTAGGAATGGGTGAGGATGATCCAGAAATTGACTGTAGCTCTGGATGTTCAAAAGATGAACATGCTAAAAATAGAAGATCAGAGTTTATAATTGTTTCTAGATAAAATACAATCAGACTTCTCTTAGAGTAAGAGGAGTCTGATATTAAAGATAAATCATCAATTTCTAATCAGTCTAAATAAAAATTTACTCCATATCTATATTTAAATTGTTTCTAAATGTAATTGATTCTAGATTTGTTACGTTAATCTAAACAAAAATGGAAAATTTACAATTAAGTAATAGCTGTGTGAACTGTGAAAATTTATTAACAAATTCACTTTGTGGTTTTCACAATGTTGAAGTAAGCGAAAAATATACTTGTTCAGACTTTGAAGTAAAGTAATTTTTCTAAACTAAAAGTTGAACTTTACTTCTTGAATTAAATCAGAGTTTAAGCTTTGTGCCACAGGACATCCTTTAGCTACAGCTACTAACTTTTCTGTCTGCTGATCAGAAAGATCATTTTTATCAAAATTAATTTCTATTATAATTTTTGATATTCTTCTAGGATGTGATTCCATGATTTTAGTCACATAAGCTGTTGATTCAGGAAGTTCAAAATTATTTTTTTCTGCACAAATTCCCATAACTGTTGTCATACAACTACATAATGCCGATGCAACTAAATCAGTAGGAGAAAAAGCATCCCCTTTTCCATTATTATCAATTGGAGCATCAGTGATAATTGTATCTGAGGATTTTAGATGTGTTGCTTTAGTCCTAAGCTCGCCTAGGTATCTATTTTCTATAGAGTGAGACATTATTTAATTATTCGCCTATAAGCAATACATTATCAATCTCATAAGTAGCAGAGCCAGATGACGTTGATACATATTTAAAAGCTATGTATACATTGCCACCAGCATATGAGCTTAAATCTACATTACCTGAATCCGTCCAAGTTACCCAACTACTAGTATCCGTGTCAAGTGTAACAGAAAGTTCTGTCCATGTTCCGTCAGAATTCGGATTTCCACCAGAATAATCAGATGAAGCATAAACTTCTAACGAAGGACCATTGTATCTTACAACAGATTGAAAGTTTAACGTAACTGTAGACAATGAGCTAAGATCAATTGTATTTGTGATAAGCCAATCTTCGTTAACATTACTTCCTCCAGCGAAACCAGAAATTTTTGCACTAGGTGCTGGATTTCCGTAAGGGGTTATTTCCCATTCCTGCTCTCCAGTAACATTGACTATTGTCCAGTTGTTGAAATTATTTGACGAAAAATCATCAGAAAATAACGGATCACATCTTGATGAATCAAAGTTCACATCATCTTTTGTGTTTAACATCATTACCCTATTATCTCCAAAATAATCACGTGTAATAATTCCTGAAATTGTACCACTACTATCTGTTGGGAGCATAGAGTCGTTGAAATTTGAAAATGCACTTGTTTCTAATTTTAGTGTACCTGAATCAACACAACTTTCTAGATCTCGTTGAGTATCATAATCTTCATCTGGGTCAACGTAGGTCATTCCATCTAAACCTGGTGAAAATTGAGCACTCAATGCACTTACATATACACCTATATGACTATCATTAATTTCAGATAAGTTAAGGGCTAGTGGAACCAGAGAAAAACTGTTACTAGATCTTAAAATAACATCAGCAGCTCTATTTTCTGAGATCTCAGAGATCTCATCACCTGCAGCATTTCCACCATCTCCGATAGCTATTACCCCATCACCAGAATTTGTTTCACCAATAGATAAGCCTTGAAGTTTAATATAAACTTCTCTTCCTACGTTAAACTGATTGTAACTATCAACTTGGTTAAGTGAGACTTTAATTCCAGCTGTAGGATTTTCTATTTCATCTTGCATGTAAAATTCTTTATAAAAATTACCTGTAAAATCTGAAGATGAAACATATCCTCTAACAACTAAATTAGATTCAATTTGATTTATTTCTCCGTCAATAAATAAATTTTTTATCTCTGAAATAGTCATCAAATCTGCCGATCCATTATCAATTTCATCAAGTAATTCAACTAATTTTTGATTTTCTTCCAAACCAATGCTTTGTGGAACCGAATAATCATCATCCTGAACACAAGAAAAAGCAAAGAGTGTAATAAAAGTTACTATTGATATTTTATTGATTAATTTCATATTTTCTGTTTTTAAAATCTAAAGTATAAGTTTAAAAAGTAATTGGTGCCTCTACCATACCAGTATTTAGGGCCAAAAACTCTTTTTGGTTTATTATTGTCTTGGAGTAATTGCTGATAGTTGGCATTTCTACCTTGTTCAAATCCTCCAGTTCTATATTTTTGATCAAGTATGTTATTTATGCTAGCAAAAAAACCAACATAATAATCATCTATTTTCCAAGATTTACCTCCAATCATGTTTACAACCATGTAATCGTCAAATTTTTCTTGTTTAAGCAAATCTCTTGAAATATTAATATCATAGTCATTAAAAGGTAGGCCGTCTTGAGCTAAATAAAAATTTTGTGTTCTTGTAAGTGGACTTACATCTAAATAGGTATTTGTAAAAAAGTTAGAAGTAACTCCAATGAACCAATAATCTGGATCTCTATATTCAAATCCTATAGAATAAGCTTTTTGAGGACCACCGGCTATTTTATAGTTTTCTAGATTTGACGGACCGACTGCAACTGTATTATTGTCCGCACCAAGATATAAATAAGGATTATTATCATATGTGTATTGTCCGATTGATGCAGCTCCCTTTAACTTAACAGTAGGCATGATTTGTGCTTCAACTCCAAATTCGACACCTAAATATTTTTTATCTATACCTTGAAGAATTTCTTGTATAAATTCACTGTCATCTGCAAACCCCACGAGTCCGTCAGCATAATAGAATGAAATCTCATTTGCATCCTTAACTTCAGAGTAGAAACCTGTAAGTCTTCCTGTGAAAATCGGAGTTCTAAATATATAATTTGCGTCTAATGAAATGATTTTTTCTTCGGTGATAGGTGAATTATTAATTAATCCAT
>VMCO01000058.1 GCA_008081325.1 Flavobacteriaceae bacterium | reverse complement strand
ACTTGCATGTATTAGGCCTGCCGCTAGCGTTCATCCTGAGCCAGGATCAAACTCTTCATTGTTAAATTTTAAATACTATTTAACAACTAAAGAAATTAAATTCTATCTGCTCATGATGGTTTATTCTCTGAAATTAAAATAAATTTTAATTTACGCTGTCAATCAATTTCAATATTTTAATGAACATAAATTTTTATCTGCTTTCGAAAAAGCAGGGGTGCAAATATAAAACCCTTTTTTTTGCTGACAAAAAAATAAACCTGAAATAAACAACTTTTTTATTAACAGGTTTAACCATATTTTATGGCTGTTTGCCTTATAGCGGGTGCAAATATAGTATCTTTTTGAGATGTACAAAACATTTTACAGATATTTTTCAGAGAATATTTAGATGTAGTTTATTATCAAGTACTTAACTACATGAAAAAATTCCATACTAAGCCAAATCTGAAGGTGAAATCCCTGTATGGATAATTGGGTGCAGAATAATAATTATATCCTGTAAAGGAAGAATTAAAATGTTCAAACTTGAAATATAATCTTGTTTGCTGAATTTTAGCATTAATGAAAAAGTCAATAATCGGAAATCCCCCAATTTCTTTCTCATTTTGCACATACAATTCAGAGAGTAATGGGTCATATCCATTCATATAAAAACTCGAAAAGTATTTTACACCAAAACCGGTTTGCAAATACAATGCTTTTTTAAACATATCAGTACTGTAATAAAAAGTGTTTCGTGAAACCAGCTCCGGTAAATTCAAAATATCATTTGAAAGTGTTTTTTGCAGGAGTAATTTAGAATCTATTGAAAACTTTCCAAAATTTATTTTTCTTGCCAACTTAAACTTTAATACTTCTAGGTCTTCAGAATACTGAACTGGAGTAATTGAATAGTCAAAAGATCCGTCTAAATTTTCAATAGTAAATCTTTCAAATTGAATATGTTTCTTTACAGAAATTAAATCAACATCTAAATCTAAAATATTCTTTAATTCTATCCTGAATTTAATAGAATTCGTTACAGAATTATCAAACTCATTATCCCAATTATAATTTTCATAGTTACTCCTGTAAATCAGAGTGTTATAATTTGGAGCTACTGAATTTACATTATATTTAAAAATCAAAGAGTTGTCATTTTTTAGATTAAATACTAAGGCTGAACTGATAGAATTTGATTTATTGTCTCCGAATATAAAATTTTCAGTATTAAAATATAATTTGATTTTAGAGATTTGATTTGAGTATGATCCTCTAAAAAAAGTTGTTTTTGAATTTATTTCTTGACTATTATCTACATATTGATCAATCTGAAAATTTTCCATGAAATATCTTTCAGCAGTATAACGAAGACCCAAATTGAATTTCCCATAAGAATCAGATTCTAAAATAAAACCTGACTCCAAATTAAAAGTGTTTAAAAATATTTTATCATTAATCTCCTGGGGCTCAAAAGAATTACCGAAAAATTCGTTTGAAGTGTTTTGCTGAAACTTATATTTTTTTTCTTCAAGAGAAATAGAATTAAATAATTCCAAACTAGTACTTATTAAGGAGTCTTTTTCCTTTAACTTATAACTCTGATCAGAATAAAATCTTTTGCCCAAAAACTCATTGTGAGCATTTTCAAAATTTGGATCGAACACACCTCTGTCAAGGAATTGATTATCTCCGTTTTCAAAACTTGAAATATCTGAATCACTTATACCACCATTTTGCTCAGAAAAAAGTTTTTGATTAGTATAATGAGTCCTAAGTTTAAATTTCTTGTTTTTAGAAAAATAATTTGTTGTAAAACTAAAATTTGAAGAATTACTTAAAAAATTCTGGTAATTTCCTAATGACCTTAACCCCTTTCTAGAAATAGAAAAATTAAATTGTCTTGAAGTATTTACAGAATAGGTTGCATCTAATAATTGTCCTTGTTCAAAAACCGACCTGTACATTAATTCAGTGAATGGAGTTGGCAAGTCGTAATAAACAATATCATCAACAGACTTATAACTGATGTATTTATTCGATGCCCCCATTTTAGGCTTAATTGAATTATTTGCAGAAAAAGATAATGTGTTGTAGGCAACCCCAGTGTTTGAGAACGGAATTAGCTCAAAATCATCCTTTCTCAAAAAATTAATTTTATGATATTTTTCAATGGTAAGAGAAGTGTCTATAATTACAGTATCATTTTGCCTAGTGATAATTAAATAATCTTGAATCTTTGCGTCAGGATTCTTATTTAGCCTGGTACTTTTACCACCAAATTTACTCATCAAAGAATCTCCAATTGAAGAATTTCGTAAATTACCTCCTTGTTCAAGGTCTTGCGGAGGACCTTTTGGCATTTGAAAATCTTGTCCAAAACCTTGAATTGACCAAAAAACAACTAAAATTAAAACTAAATAATTTTTCATTTAATCGAATATCGTCACAAAGGTAATCAGAAACCAATTAATCGATAATAATTAACAAATATTTATGTTGAAATTAAGACACACAAACAACAAATTTGAATGCGGATTAGATGAAGCCGGTAGAGGTTGTCTTGCTGGACCTGTTACAGCTGCAGCCGTTATTCTAAAGCCAGATTTTAAACATGAACTGATTGATGATTCAAAAAAACTTTCTAAAACAAATAGAGAGAAGTTATCAATAATCATTAAAAAAAATTCTCTCGCTTATAGTATAGGATTCATTTATCCAAAAAAAATTGATGAAATAAATATTCTAAATGCATCAATCTTGGCAATGCATAAATGTATTAAAAAGTTAAGTGTCATTCCTGAGTATTTGATTGTAGACGGAAATAAATTTAAAAAATATAAGAATATTCCACATGAAACTGTTGTCAAGGGAGATGAAAAATATTTGAGCATTGCATCTGCATCAATTTTAGCAAAGCATGCAAGGGATGATTATATGCAAAAAATATCAAAAAAGTTTCCAAACTATAATTGGTCTAAAAACAAAGGCTATCCAACTCGACAGCATAGAGAAGCTATAAAACAATATGGCATAACATCATATCACAGAAAAAGTTTCAAACTTTTTGATGAACAATTAATAATTGATTTTTAATTTAGTGCCTAATAATTTATTGTATGAAATATAAAGTCATAACTATAATCATAGTTTTAGTTTTTTCATCCTGTAGTAACATAGTAAAAAAAGAGACTAATTTATATGACCTAATTCCAGAAGACTCCAAAATAGTTTTATCAATTAAAAATTTAAGCAAATTCAAAAGTAGCGTTACTAATAATGATTATTTGAATACTATCACTAATTCAAATTTGACAATTAAAAATCTGATTTCTCAACTAGGTAAAATAAGTGATGAAAAAGAAGTTTTAGTAAGCATCTACAATAATGAAGAGAATTTGTATTATAATATTATTGGCAAAGAGATTCATAATGACAGTATAAGTGATGTAAAATATAGTTTTGAAAACATCAACATAGTATCAAACAACCCAAACTATAATCCTGAAATTAGCAAGAAATTATTTGCTAATAAATTCAAAAAAATTAATCAGACTAACACAAACTTTAGCATTATACTTGACAGTGCGAATACAACAAACTTTTTAACTAAGATTTTCAAAGAAAAGATAAATATTTCAAGTGGAAATTTAATCTTAAATATTGATTCCACAAACAACTTAGTTTTCATTAACGGAGTGGTTGATAATTATTCGTTAAACATTGATCAAACTTCAAATAAAATTGATATTCAGGAAATTATTAATTCAGATAATGATGTGTACTTTGATTTTGATAAAGACCTTATAACGGATTACGATCTCGTTAGCACTAGTCAAGAAAATAAATTTGACTTTTTCAACTTGAATAATCAAACAATTATAGAAAATAAATACAAAATTTTTCAACTTAAGACTGGTGATAAAATTGGTAATTTTAACGGAGTTATTTCAGATTTTAAAGAAAAATCTAAGACCTCTGAAATAGAGTTGAAATTTAAAACTAGCATTGTAAATGAAATTATTCTTGGACCATTAATTGTAAAAAATCACACTAACAATAAAAATGAAGTTATTGTCCAGGACTCTAAAAATATTATTTATTTAATTAATAATAACGGGCAGGTAGAATGGACTAAAAAAATTGATGATAAAATTATTAAAGAAATAAAACAAATCGATAGCTATAAAAACGGAAGGCTACAATATGTTTTTGCAACTAAAAAATCTTTGTATTTAGTTGATCGAAAAGGAAGAGATGTTGGAAAATTTCCGTTAAAATTTAATGATGAAATAACAAAACCTGTTTCTGTTTTTGATTATGACAAGAATAAAAACTACAGACTATTAATTACCCAAGGAAGCGAACTTTTCATGTTTGATTCAAAAGGAAGCAGAGTAAGAGGCTTTGATTATGATAAAAAAAATAGAATTGTTACAAAACCAAAACATTTCAGAATTAGCAATAAAGATATTATAGTATTTAAAACATCTGATAATTTAACCATATTGAACAGAAGAGGTAAAATTAGAATCAAAATGAAAAAAAATTATGATTATTCCAATGATGAAATATTTCAATTTCAAAATTCACTAGTTACCAACACAAGCAAAAATGATATTGTAAAAATTGATATGAGTGGAAATTCGAAAATCGACGCAACAATGTCTTTTAACAGTAAGGTTATAAGTAATGAAAAATCTATGTTTACATTACAGAAAAATATTTTATCAAATTCAAAAAATAGTATCGAAATACAGTTTGGGAAATATGAGGATTTTAATATTTACAATGGAAAGAAAAATAGTTTTGTAAATATATTTGATTCACAAAATAATAAAGTTTACTTATTTGATAGTCAGCTAAAATTAATCAAAGGCTTCCCAATATCGTCCGATAAAAATGGGTCTTTTGTGATTAATAACGATAGAATTGAATTTTCATTGGCAGAAAATGGCAACATGATTAAATATTATGTTGTTAAATAAACCTTGATTG
>VMCO01000167.1 GCA_008081325.1 Flavobacteriaceae bacterium | reverse complement strand
ACGATGAGGATAAAACCATTTCCATGAATGATTTTACGGCTGTAGAAGAATACATCGAAGAAAACGAATTTTTTAATTTATACAATGAATTGTCAGAATTAGCAAAACAAGAATATCCTGGGACTATTTTACCAAGTTATTACAAGGGTAGATTTATCGAAGAAACTGGGGACCCCAAGAAAGCCATGTATATTTATAGATCAGCTTATAACATGAAAGAAGTAAAAGGTCTAACAAAAGAATATTTACTAGAGCTAGCAGAAAGAATTAAAGAGGATTTTAATTATTAGTTTATGTCAAAAATTAAAACAACTTTTCATTGTCAAGAATGTGGAGCTGAATATGCTAAATGGCAAGGTCAATGTAATAAGTGTGGGAGTTGGAATTCAATTGTTGAAGAAATTAAACAAACTTCAACTGAACAAATATGGGATCAAACTAAGTCTGAATTAAATTCAGGGCATAGTCAACCAAAATCAATTGATGAAATACAAATTAAAGATGAGTATAGAATTGAAACTAAAGACAAAGAGTTCAATCGGGTTTTGGGAGGCGGTATAGTTCCAGGTTCGATTACTTTGCTTGGAGGTGAACCTGGAATTGGTAAAAGCACTCTTTTTTTACAGATTTCATTAAAAATAAATAATAGAGTTTTATATGTTTCAGGAGAAGAAAGCGAAAATCAAATAAAGATTAGAGCTAACAGGATAAATTATTCTAATAGTGAATGTCTGATATATTCTGAAAATAAGTTAGAAAGTATTTTTGCTCAAGCTGAAAAAATTAAACCAAATATTTTAATTATTGATTCAATTCAAACCTTGACGACCAATACTGTTGATTCATTACAGGGTAGTATTACACAGCTTAAAACATGTACAGCGGAACTTATTAATTTTGGAAAAAAAACCTCTATCCCTATCATGCTAATTGGTCATATAAATAAAGATGGAAATATTGCTGGGCCAAAAGTTTTAGAGCATATGGTTGACACTGTTTTGCAATTTGAGGGTGATAGAAATCACTTATATAGAATTTTACGTGTTAAGAAAAATAGATTTGGATCAACAAATGAAATTGGAATTTATGAGATGGTAACTGAGGGTTTAAAAGAGATAATTAACCCTTCCGAAATTCTTATCGGAAATTCAGAACAAAAACTAAGTGGTACCGCTATTTGTGCGTCTGTTGAGGGTTCTAGACCTTTTTTAATTGAAGTTCAAGCTCTAGTCAGTACAGCTGTTTACGGAACACCGCAGAGAAGTACTACAGGCATAAACTCTAAGAGATTAAACATGTTGTTAGCGGTTTTAGAAAAAAGAGCAGGTTTTCATTTAGCTTCAAAGGATATTTTTTTAAATATTACAGGTGGTTTAAAAGTTGAAGATACAGGAAATGATTTAGCGATTATAGCTGCAATTTTATCCTCTAATAATGATCTAAATATTCCTGAGGATTATTGTTTTGCTGCTGAGGTGGGTTTGTCTGGTGAAATTAGACCTGTTAGCAGAGTTGACCAGAGAATCAAAGAAGCAGAAAAACTAGGCTTTTCTAAAATATTCATTTCAAAATATTGTGATACAACTGTAGCAAAAAAAATTCAGATTGTTTATTTGACTAGTGTAGAGGATTTGATCGATAAGATTTCCTAATAGTTAAGTAAATTTAGTATTTTCGTTCCCTCAATAAATGATTAAAAACCAATGATTTTCAAGGAATATAAAAAATTAAATCTTTCCCAAATTTCAGATGAAATTTTATCACGCTGGGATGATAAAGATATTTTTAGAAAATCAGTTGAAAAATCAAATGATAAAGATCCATTTATCTTTTTTGAAGGCCCTCCATCAGCTAATGGGCTTCCAGGAATTCATCATGTTTTAGCTCGTTCCATAAAAGACATTTTTCTTAGATATAAAACAATGAAGGGTTATCATGTTCAACGTAAGGCAGGTTGGGATACTCATGGTTTACCCGTTGAATTAGGAGTTGAAAACAATTTAGGTATAACTAAAGAAGATATTGGAAAAAAAATCACAATCGAAGATTACAATAATGAATGTAAAAAGGCTGTGATGAAATACACCGATATCTGGAATGATCTAACAAAAAAAATGGGTTATTGGGTTGATGTTGATAACCCATATATTACATATACTTCAAAATATATGGAGTCTGTATGGTGGCTTTTAAAAGAAATATATAGAAAGGATTTAATGTATAAAGGCTATACAATCCAACCATATTCACCAAAGGCCGGTACAGCAATTAGCTCACACGAGTTAAATCAGCCAGGAACCTATCAGGATGTCACTGACACAACTGTTACTGCTCAATTTAAAATAAAGAAAGAAGGACTGCCAAAATTTTTAAATTCAGAAAACGATATTTTCGTACTTGCATGGACCACTACACCATGGACATTACCAAGTAATACTGCATTAACGGTTGGTCCAAAAATTAGCTATTCCTTGATTAAGTCATTTAATCAGTATACTGGTTTAATTGGAGATTATATTGTTGCAGAAGATTTGATTTCAAAACAATTTTCAGGAAACTATTATGAAGTTTTTGATGTAGCTGAAATTAAAAAATATGTGTTTGAATCCAAGGCGATTCCGTTTTATAAGGTTTGTTCATTTCAAGGAAAAGATTTAGAAAATATTCGATACGAACAACTTTTAGAATACACTAAGCCTTTTGACTCTCCAGAAAATGCATTTAGAATAATTACTGGAGATTTTGTAACAACAAGTGATGGTACAGGTATTGTCCATACTGCACCAACTTTTGGAGCAGATGATGCTTTTGTTGCAAAAGCTGCGACACCTCCAGTTCCTCCGATGCTTGTCAAAGATGAAGCAGGTGATTTAGTTCCTTTGGTTGATTTACAAGGAAAATTTAGACCTGAAATGGGTGAGTTTTCAGGAAAATTTGTTAAGAACGAATATTATAATTCTGAAAATATTCCGAATAAATCTGTAGATGTTGAAATTGCAATTAAGCTCAAAACCGAAAATAAGGCGTTTAAAGTAGAAAAATATAAGCATAGTTATCCTAACTGTTGGAGAACAGATAAGCCCATCCTTTACTACCCTATTGACTCTTGGTTTATAAGCGCCTCTAAGTATAGAGAAAAAATGGTTTCTCATAATAAAAAAATTAATTGGAAACCTAAATCAACTGGTGAAGGAAGATTTGAAAAGTGGCTTGAAAATGTAAACGATTGGAATCTTTCAAGATCAAGATTTTGGGGAATTCCATTACCTATTTGGAGAACTGAGAATGGAAAGGAGGAAATATGTATTGGGTCAATTCAGGAATTGATTAATGAAATAAAAAAGTCTATTGAAAATGGATTTATGAATAAAAATCCTTTTGAAGATTTTGAAATAAATAATTTTTCAGATGAAAACTATTCAAAAATTGACCTTCATAAGAATATAGTGGATGAAATTATTTTGGTTTCAAACTCTGGTAAAAAGATGTATCGTGAAGCAGATTTAATCGACGTTTGGTTTGATTCTGGAAGTATGCCGTATGCTCAATGGCACTATCCTTTCGAAAACAAAGATTTTATTGACAAAAAAAGATTTTACCCAGCTGATTTTATAGCTGAAGGTGTTGATCAAACAAGAGGTTGGTTCTATACTCTTCACGCTATAAGTACTATGGTATTTGATTCTGTTTCATATAAAAATGTAGTTTCAAATGGTCTTGTTCTTGATAAAAATGGTCAAAAAATGTCAAAAAGATTAGGTAATGCTATTGACCCATTTAAAACACTTTCTGATTTTGGTCCTGATGCTACGAGATGGTATATGATTTCAAATTCAAACCCATGGGACAATTTAAAGTTTGATCTTGGTGGTGTTGAAGAAGTGAAAAGAAAATTTTTTGGAACTCTTTATAATACCTATTCATTTTTTGCACTTTACGCAAACATCGATAAATTCAGATTTGATGAAAATGAAATTCTATTTGACCAAAGACCTGAATTAGACAGATGGATTTTGTCAGAATTAAATTCATTAATTGTTAATGTTGATCAATTTTATAATGATTATGAACCTACGAAAGCTGCAAGGGCAATAAATAACTTTGTTATTGACAATCTGAGTAATTGGTACGTAAGATTAAGTAGAAGAAGGTTTTGGAAAGGAGATTATGAAAAGGATAAGATATCTGCATATCAAACATTACATAGAGTGTTAATTGATGTAGCAAAATTATCAGCGCCTATTTCTCCATTTTTCATGGATAGGCTATATACTGACCTGACTAAAAATATAAAAAATGATTTTTCTGAAAGTATTCATTTAGAGGAATTTCCAGTAGCAGATATATCAAAAATTGATTTAAAATTGCAGGAAAAGATAAAATATGCTCAGATCATTTCTTCATTAACATTATCTCTTAGAGCTAAAGAAAAAATTAAAGTAAGGCAACCATTGTCTAAGATTTTGATTCCGATAACCAGCTCTGGTCAAAAAAGTATAATTAACAGTGTTTCCGATGAAATCAAGCGTGAAGTTAATGTTAAGAGTATTGAGTTTTTAGAAGGAGAATCAGATCTATTGGTAAAATCAATAAAACCCAATTATAAAAAATTGGGCCCAACACATGGAAGGTATATGAAGGAAATCTCAAGTCTTGTACAATCTCTTGATAATTCAAGTATAGTAGACCTGGAAAAAACAGGAAAAATTGATTTATTAATTGACAAAAAAACTATAACTTTCAAAATTGATGATTTTGAAATTTCATCTAAGGATATAGAGGGCTGGCAGGTTGCAAACGAAGGGAATATCACTGTTGCACTTGACATTTCAATAGACGATGAGCTTAAAAATGAAGGAATTGCAAGAGAAGTTGTAAGTAAAATTCAAAATTTAAGAAAATCAGAAGGTTATGAAGTAACAGATAGGATTAATCTTACCTTCAAAGGAAATGTTGAAGTACATAAAGGAATAAGTAAAAATTTTGATAAATTAAAAACCAAAACTTTTTCAACTAAAGTTTAAACTATGAGTAATGATGGAAATATTAGATATGCAGATTCTGATGGGACAGAATTTAAAAAATTAATTAACG